>JBAWGF010000158.1:0-52649 GCA_049592615.1 Candidatus Acidiferrales bacterium | reverse complement strand
GTCGTAGGTCTGTTGCGACACTTCTTGCTTTTCGACGAGCTGTTTGTAGCGAATGACGTCGTTCTGCGCTTTTACGTCGTTTGCTTCCGCCTGCGTAAGCTGCGCCTTGGCCGCGTCGTACTGTTGTTCCGCAGCGGTGATCCCGGCACGTGCGTTTTCAACATCGGCCGTGGATGCATCCACCTGACTCGACGTGGTCACCGATGCGATCGGGACGTTGATGTTCAATGCCTCGGCGCTAGCCTGGGCGTCCGCCAGCGAAGCGCGCGCCTGGTCGACGTTGACTTGATAATCGCGCGGATCGATTTCAGCGAGCACGGTTCCGGCCTCGACGGCCTGATTGTCATTTACATTTACTTTGAGCACGTAACCGGAAATGCGCGCGCTGAGAGGCATCAAATGGCCGTCCACCTGCGCATCGTCGGTAGATTCGTAGCTTGCGAAGTAGCGCCAGAGAAAAAAACCGCTCACCAGAACGAAGAGAACCACGCCGATGAGCCAGAAGCGCGCGTGCGGCCGGGCTCGGAGGAATTCCTGGGCGTGAGAAGCCGGAGGCGGCGCGGCCGAATGAGTTTCCGGAAGGGCGGCGTTTTCCGCCGGGGGTTTTAAGGGGAGCTCAACATCGGTTCGCTGTGCCATGGCTTATTTTCCTTTGAAGTATTCTCTTACGCCCTCTTCCGCCATACCGACGGCGCGGGCCAGAGAGATCTTGGCGTAGTTGTAGGAATAGAGACTCGAGATGTAGGCCTCGTGAGCGCTGGCCACCGTTTCCTGCGCCTGAACGACTTCCACCGTGTCCGTGACGCCCGCGGCGAAACGGTCGCGCGCCTGCTTCAGTGTTTCTTCCGCAAGCCCGATGTTGCTTTCGGCCACGGCGACTCGTTCCGCCGAGGATTGAAGGTTGAAAAGCGCGGTTCGAACATCCGCGTCAATCTGGGCGCGCAAGTTTTCTACGCGCTGGCGAGTTTGTTCGAGCTGGGCATCGGCTTTCAAGACGTCGCCATGAACGCTGCCGCCCTGAAAGATGGGGATCGTGAGCGTTCCCCGGACGTCGAAGACGCCGTGAGCGCTCGTCGAGGGATGAAATCCGGCCGCGCCGTAATCAGCATCAAAAGACAGAGTCGGGAAATATCCCGCGACGGCGGCTTTGCGAGAGTACTCGGAAGCACGAAGCTCCGCGAGCGCCGCCTGATAATCCGAGCGGGAAGCGTAGGCGCGCTTCATCGCTTCATCCACGCTCACTCCTTCGAGCGGTTGGTAGAGCGATTTATCCGTCAGCTCAAATTCCTGGGCCGGCGCAAGGCCGATGACGCGGGCCACGACGAGTTTCTGGATCGCAAAATCATTTTTTGCCTGAATCAATTGTTGCTGGCGAGTTTGCAATTCCACGCGGGCACGCAAACTGTCGATGGCGGGCGAGGTGCCCGCTTTCAATTGATCGGAAGCTTGATCGTAAAGCGCCTGCGCCGTCTTCACCTGCGCTTCCGCGGTTTCGATCCGCGCTTCCGCGGCGATCGCCTGCAAGTAGTTGTAGCCGACGGCGAGAATCACAAGGTCGCGCGCATCCTTGTAAGTGTATTGCGAGGATTGAAGACTTTGCGTCGCCGAACGCGTTTTGTTGATCGCCTTCCAGTCAAACAGCTTTTGCTTCACATAGGCGCGCGAATCGAAGTAAGAAAATGGACCGACGGCGCTCGGAAAGCTTGGCAGGGTAATTCCGAGGGTAGCCAAATCGATTTGTGAAGCGTCCACGGCGGTCGAGGTCGTGACATTCGGCAGGAGCGCGCTCAATTGCTTCCAGCGCTCACCGCGCGCCGACCGGATGTCTTCATTCGAAAGCAACAGGCCGAGATTCTGCTTCAAGCCTCGCTCGATTGCCTCGTGCAAGGAAAGCGGAAGAACGCCCGGGACAAGTTTCGCGGGCACGCTGCCGGTAAACGGATTCGAAAATTGCATCGCAGAGGCAGCCGGCCCCGTGTTGCCCGAACTCGCCGGATAGGTTGACGTGGTGTCTGAGGTCAAGCCCGATTGCGCACGTGCCGGGAGCGTTGCGAGCGGGAAGGCGATCGCAAGGATGAAAAAGGAAATTCCCATACGGCGTATCACGAAAGTTCCTCCTGCTGGTTTCTCCTCATCGGTTGGATGATGCTTCGTTTGGCGAAGACTCATCGCTTATGGCTTCACTTTCAGCCGGGACTTGTTCTTGGCTTGCACCCTCGTAGCGCCCAGGCTGGGAGAAAAGAGCTTCCAGACGTCCTGCGCCGTCCTTCGCAGGACCGAGTCCGGGTTGAGGGCCCAAGCAATCGTGGTGCCCATCATGATCAAGTGCGTGAGCCGCGCCAATTCGACAGCGGGCAGATCGCGCCGCACTTCTCCCCTTCGTTGCGCCAGGGAAAAAATCTCGGCCATCAGCCGGCGTCCACGCTGCAGGCGGCCCTGGAGTTCCGCCCGGACGGGAGCGCAGGACATGTGAGCTGCAAAAATCGCGCGGAGCAGGGCAGGGCTGAGCGAAGATTGGCCGGCGAGGTCCGTCGCCAGCTCTTTGATCACGGGCAAGACCGGAGCATCGGCGGACCGTGCCTTTTTCAAAGCGCTTTCGATTGTCGCAATTCGTTCTTCGCCGTAGGTAGCAAGGACATGTTCCTTCGTGGGGAAATAATTGAAGAAGGTGCCTTTGCCCACGTCGGCGGCTTCAGTGATGTCCTCGACGGTCGTTTCGACGTAGCCGCGCTCGGCGAAAAGCTGCAAGGCGGCTTTGTAGAGCCGGTCGCGGGTTTCGTTGCGGCGGCGTTCGCGGCGACCGGTTCTTGGCGACGTGGGAAGGACGTTACGGACGGCAAAAGAAGAGCGAGGCATTAGCACTCCCGAGATCTCGATAAGCTTACATTTGCGACCATAAGTCATTTATGAGCAAAAGTCAATAATTACGAAAGGCGAAACAACGATTCCGGGGGATGGGAAGTTATTGCGCGCCGGAGGAGTTGTGCTCCTCCGGCGCGGAGATTCGGGCGAAAAACTACTTCGACTTATTCTTCGGGCTGTGCTGGTTCAGCGTGGAGATAAGCGTTTTCGCAGAAGGAGGAACCGGGACCGCCCCGCGCAGAACGATGTCCCTCGCGGCGACTTTCTTTCCGTAAATCCGCTCGTTGGCGTCGTTGTCCGGGCGAAGCGTGGAGCCCTCGAGCGAGATGCCGGCGAAGAGGCCACGCGACCGCGAGTACGTGAGCACTTCGGCGCGCATGGTGACATCGGTACTCGCAGCGGCGTCGCGTCCCTTGGGGCCGGCGGCTGCGGCTGCGTCTGCGCCCAGCTTCACTTTGCTGCTGAGAATCGCGCTGGCGCCACGGTCATTCATCACGAGCAGGACAAAATCGGTTGCCTGCCCGCCCAGTTGAAATCCGAAACTGATTCCCTCGAGCGCCATCATCGTCGGCGCGCCCCAGGGACCGTGGAAGTCATTGCCGCTACGACACGTCATCGCGCCGCGGCCATAACTGCCGCCGACTCCGATGGCGCCCTTGATCACAGAAGGGATCACGATCACGCAGCTCGCCTTGTCGAGCAAGTCCTGCGGAATGTCGTCGGGAATATCGAGAATCTCCTTGATCACGACTCCGGAATTGTCGAGCCGGTCTTCGTCCTTGGCTTTATCGTCCGCCCGTACGGACGCTGGATTGAAAAGCGCCGGCAGGCCGATCATTGCTGCAATCATCAGCGAACACAGAATCCTTTTCATAAGTCTCCCCCTCAGGTGGGCGAATTCATGATAGGAGATTTCATCTTCCCAGCGCAACCGAATTCGGGAAATGCACGCGGGGCCGCTCCATTGGAATATAATCGGCGTTTTTGAGAATCAACTTGAGTCCAGACGTAGTGTACATGCGGCTTCATCGGCCGATCGTTGCCGTGCTGCAGATTGCAGCGTTTTTGTGTGGCACAACGCCTGCCCAGGCGCAGCTTCCGGGGCGGGCCAGGCCGGCAGCCGGTGCCAAGCCACACCCGGCGGCGCGCTCGGACGTTGCGCGGTTTCGTGCGCGCGTCGAAGCAGCGCTTGCCGAAGCGCTCGCCCAGAAAGCGTTGTGGGGCGTTCTCGTCGTTGACCGCGACACCGGCGAAACACTTTATGAACTCAATGCCGACCGCTTTTTTACTCCCGCCTCGGATGCAAAGGCGTTCACTTCCGCATTGGCGCTCGCCACACTTGGGCCCGACTATCGATTTCATACCACGCTTGAAGCAAAAGATGCGATCGGGGCAGACGGCAGGCTTGCGGGCGATCTGATTTTCGTCGGGCGCGGCGATCCGGATCTTTCCAATCGCAAAATTCCCTACGCAGGAAAGGTCGAGCGCGACGGCACGGTGGAGAAAATTCTCGCCGAGCTGGCTGATGCAGCCGTCGCAAAGGGTCTCAAAGAAGTGGATGGCGACATCGTCGCGGACGACAGTTATTTTCCATTCGATCCGTATCCCGCGGGATGGAGCATCGGAGATCTCTACTTCGCGTTTGGCGCGCCCGTGAGCGCCATCGCGTTCAACGAAAATTCCATTTCGATTCAGGTTCAAGCGGGGGCGCGCGCGGGTGATTCCGGCTCGATTGTGGTCGAACCAGGATTGGCGCTCGACAGCTTCGGTCACGAAATTACAACCGGGCCGCCTGACGCGAAGCCTGATTTCGCGGTCGTGCGGCAGCCGGGATCGAATTTTCTTTTGTTGCGCGGCTTGATTCCTGCCGGCCACGAGCCGATTAAACTCGATCTGGCGATGTCCGAGCCCGCAGAAATTGCAGCGCGCGTGCTCAAGCAACTGCTCGAAGCGCGCGGCGTCCGCGTCACAGGAACTATTCGCGTCCGGCACGCGCCGCCGCCCGACACGAGCGACGCGGGCGACCTGCCTCCCGCTTCTGCGAGCACAAGGCCAGCCGTGCCGAACTCGGTGATCCTTGCCGAGCATGTTTCTTTGCCGCTCCTTGAGAGCATTCGCTTGATGAATAAGATCAGCCAGAATCTTCATGCAGAATTGCTGCTGCGCGCAGTGGCGCGCGAGAAAACCGGAACCGGTTCGACCGTCTCCGGGTTAAAGGTGGAGCAGGAATTTTTGAAGGCCGCCGGAATTGCAGACGGCGAAGTCGTCTTCGCGGACGGCTCGGGGCTATCGCGCGACAATCTCGTGACTCCGCGCGCGGTCGTCGGACTGCTGCGGTATGCACTGGAACAACCGTGGGGAGCTGATTACGTATCAACGTTTCCCATCGCCGGAGTGGACGGAACACTCGAAGGCCGCATGAAGGGGACTTCGGCGTCCGGATTGATCCAGGCGAAAACCGGCGGGCTCGAGCGGGTCCGCGCGATGTCCGGCTACGCTAGGACGCAGTGCGGCGAGCGGCTCGTATTTGTGATTGTTGGGAACAACAATCCCGAGCACGGGCACGACGCAATCGTCGCGCTGGATGAAATCGGCGTCGCCATGGTGGAAACGCTCGGTGCGCCGCCGCCGAAAAGAAAGAAGAAATGATCTCGCGCCCCAAGATTGTGACTGTATTTGGCAGCTCGCGCCCTCGGCATGGCGACGATCAATACGCCGCCGCGCATGCGCTCGGAACTGAACTCGCTGCGAAAGGTTTCGTGGTTTGCAGCGGCGGATATGGCGGCGTGATGGAAGCGGTCTCGCGGGGCGCGAAGGAAGCGGGCGGCCGAACGCTCGCTGTCACCGCAAAGTTTTTTCGGGCGCGAGCCAACAAATGGGTGGACGAAGAAATACGAGTGAAGACCTGGCAGGAGCGGTTGTTTGAGCTCGTCAAGCGCGGCAAAGGTTACGTCGCCTGCCAGGGCGGCACCGGAACGCTCGTCGAACTTGCCGTGGTGTGGGAGATGCTCAACAAAGGCGCCATTTCGAAGAAGCCGTTGGTCGTGCTGGGAGATTTCTGGCTTCCCGTGATCGAGCGCGTTCGCGAAGTGGAACTGGTGCAGGATTCTCCCTGGGGCGAGCGGGACAATCCTCTCGTGCGCGTTGCCGCGTCTCCCGGCGAAGCCGCGGCGCACCTTGCGGCGCATTTTGAAATGCAGATGGCGAAGCGAAAAGTCTGCCCGGCAAGTGCGCCGACACTTTTTAAGTAAAGCCGCTCGTCTTTTGGCGGCGAATTGTTCGCAGACTGATTTCCCACAGCCAACCGGGCTACAATTCAATTTCGAGGAATTTGTGTCGCGTCCCGCGGAAGAGCTTCTCGAATTCGACCGGCTGAAAGAAATTGTCAGCCGCTTCTCGACGTGCGCTCTCGGGCGGCGCGCGACGCAGTCGCTCGCACCGCAGCAGGATGTCGCGGCGCTGGACGCCGAATTCGTGCTCGTTCGCGAGGCGGTCGCCTATTTGCGGGCGGGCTCCGAACTCGGTTTCGGTTCGCTCGCGGACCCTGAGCCGTGGCTCACGCGCCTTGCGATTCCCGCTTCGCTGCTTTCGAGCGCGGAACTTCTCGAAGCGGCTTCGATTTGCGAAACGGTCCATTCGGTCCGGCAAACATTCAAAGGCGAGGCAGCAAAGTATCCGCGCCTCGCGGAGCTTGCCGCGTCGCTCGGCGATTTGCGACATCTCTCCGCTGCGATTCGTCGCGCCATACTGCCGAACTGCGAAATCAGCGACGATGCGTCCCCGGAACTGAAACGCATTCGCGTGGGCATCGCACAGTCGCGCGAAAAAGTCCGGAAGTCACTGGAAGCGATTCTTCGCGCGCGCGGCGAGGCATCCGGTGAAAAGGGCGGCGATGACTACATCACGCTGCGCAACGACCGCTTCGTGATTCCGGTGCGCGCTTCGGAGCGCCGCGCCGTGCCCGGCGTGGTTCACGGAGCGAGCGCGACGGGGCAAACCATTTTCGTCGAGCCGCTTGAAGCGATCGACCTGAACAATCGCCTCGTTCAACTCACCGAGAACGAGGCGGCCGAGATCGCGCGCATTCTCGAGGAATTGACGGAGCGCGTTCGCACCGACCGCGGCCCACTCGAAGCGGCGGCCGGGGCAGTGGCGCATCTCGATTCGATTTTTGCGCGCGCCCGGTTCGCGCGGGAATTCGACTGCGTGATGCCGTCGTTCGCGGCGGGGAATTCGCTGCGTCTCGACACGGGGCGGAATCCCGTGCTCGAATTCACTCTTCGGCCGCAAGGACGCAAAACAGTTCCGTTGGCGCTCGCGCTGGGCGGCGATGAAACCGTGATGGTGATCAGCGGGCCAAACACGGGCGGAAAAACGGTCGCGCTGAAATCCGTCGGCCTCGCAGCGCTTTCCGCTCAGTCGGCGATTCCCGTTGCGGCCGAGCGCGCCGAACTGCCCGTCTTCGATCGCGTGCTTGCCGACATCGGCGACGAACAGTCCATTGCCGCCGACCTCTCCACCTTTTCCGCACACATGCTGAATCTGAAATCGATGCTCGAGGTCGCGACCGATCGCTCGCTCATCCTGGTGGACGAAATGGGCACGGGCACGGCTCCGGATGAAGGCGCGGCGCTGGCGGTCGCTCTGCTCGAAGAATTCCGCGCGCGCCGCGCGTTAACGATTGCGACCACGCATCACGACCGCCTGAAAGCGTACGCCTCGACGACGCCGGGGATTGTGAATGCGGCGATGGAATTCGACGAAGAAAATCTGCGCCCGACCTATCGCCTCCTCGTCGGCGTGCCGGGCACTTCAAGCGGAATCGAAATCGCGCGGCGGCTGGGCTTGCCCGCGCGCGTGGCGGATCACGCCCGCGCGACCCTTTCGCCCGAATCACGCGAGGCGCGCGATCTGATTGCGTATCTCCATCGCAGCCGCGACGAAATGGAGGAAATCAAGCGGCAGGCGCGCGAAGAGCTGGCGCAACTCGAAGCCGAGCGCCGCGTGCTTCAGACGGAGTGGGTGGAGCGACAGAAGAAGCGCATCGCCGAACTCGAAAAAGCTTTCGAGCAAACGCAGAAACGGCTTGAAGGGGAGGTTGCGCGACTTACTACTGAAATCAAAGACCGAAGCGTTCGCGCTCAGATTGAAAAGCAAAGCGGGCGGCGAATGGGAAAGATTGCATCCGATGCGCGCGCTGATAAAGACGCGGCCGTCGTCGAAACGCTTGCCGGCTCGCAGGCGGACCTCGGCGTTGCGGTCGAAGTGCCGGGAAAGCCCGTCGCGCCGGAAGAACTTTCCGCCGGCCAGCGCGTGATCGTCAAAGGATTCAAGCAAGCGGTTGTTTTCAGGCGGCACGACGGCCGCACCGCCGAAGTGGAAGCGGGCCCGCTGCGGATGCGAATTCCACTTTCTGACGTGATCGGCGTAGATGACGAATCAAAGCCCGCAAAAAAGGTAACGGCTGATGCAGCGCGCCCGCAAGGAGTAACGGTTCATGCGCAGCCGAGCGATGAACCCGCAGCAGAGGAAATCAATGTAATCGGCTGCACGGTGGAGGAAGCCACGCGCCGCGTGGATAAATTCATCGATGAAGCTGCGCTTGCAGGAAAGCCCTCGGTGAGGATCATCCATGGCCACGGCACGGGCGCACTACGCCGCGGCCTCGGAGAATTTCTCTCGACGCATCCTTTAATCGAAAGCTTTCGATTCGAAGCAGAGGATCGCGGCGGGAATGCCATTACCGTGGCGGAGTTGAAATCGTGACCGCAAGGTGCTACTGATTTCTGAAGACGATGGCGGAAGCGGGATCATTTGCGGAACGAGTGAAGCAGCAGGCGGACATTGTCCGCGTCATCGGGGAATACGTTCGCCTGAAAAAGAGCGGGCAAAATTTCACGGGCCTCTGCCCATTTCATCAGGAGAAGACGCCGTCGTTCGCCGTGCACCCCGTGAAGCAGATTTATCACTGCTTCGGCTGCGGCGCGGGCGGCGACGTCTTCAAATTTGTGATGGAGTTGGAAAAGCTCACATTTCCCGAAGCGGTTCGCACCGTCGCGGAGAAATGCGGCATTCCGGTTCCGAAGCCGCGCGAGCGCTCGCCGGAGGAGCGCCGGGAAAATCAGCAGCGCAGCGCGCTTGTGGAATTGCACAGGGAAGCAGCGGCATTCTTCGCGCAACAGTTGCAGGAAAGCGCGGAAGGCAAAGTCGCTTCGGCCTACCTCGAAGATCGAGGGCTCAATCGCGAAGCGAGGATGCGATTCGGGCTGGGTTTTGCGCCATCGTCCGGCGACGCACTGCTGCGGCACTTGAAAACAAAGTATGCGGAAAAACTGCTCGAAGCTTGCGGCCTATTCTCGCGCAACGAAAGCGGGCGGCTCTATGACCGGTTCCGCCGGCGCATCATGTTCCCCATCGCGAATGAATCCGGAAAGGTGATCGCCTTCGGCGGGCGCGCGACGGGCGACGACATGCCGAAATATATGAACTCTCCCGAGACTCCGATTTATTCGAAGAGCAACGTCCTTTATCACGTTGACCGCGCTAAAGAAGCGCTTCGGCAAAACGATTTCGCCATCCTTGTCGAAGGCTACATGGACGCTATCGCCGTGGCCCGCGCCGGGATCACGAACGTGGTGGCAAGTTGCGGCACAAGCCTTGCCGAACCGCAAATCAAGTTGCTCGGCCGCTTCACGCGCCGCGTTGTCGTGAACTATGACCCTGACACAGCCGGGCAGGTGGCGACCGAACGTTCGCTGACGCTGCTGCTCGAAAAGGAGTTTGATGTGCGCGTGCTCGCGCTGCCGGGTGGCGCCGACCCGGACAAATTCATCAAAGAGCAGGGCGCGGACGCGTACAAAAAATTGCTGGCCCAGGCGCCGCCCTATCTCGATTACTTGATTGGACGCGCGCGGCTGATGGACCGCACCACGGCTGCGGGAAAAGTTGCCGCGCTTAATTTTTTGATGCCCTACGTGCAGCGCCTTCCGAACCGACTGTTGCGTTCCGAGTGGGCCACGCGGATTGCGTCGGAGCTACGCGTCGACGAGCCCGTACTGCGGGAATCGCTGCGGCGGGCGGCGGCGGAACGGCGCAGCGAGGTGAAACCGAAGGCGGAGCTTCTCGGGCCGGCCGTAAAACCAGCCGAGCGGCAGTTGATGCAGATGCTTGTGGAAGCGGAGGCTCTCCTGCCGGATGGGCAGGGCTTCCGCGAAAAACTCGCGCGCGAAATCTCAGCGAACAGGCTCCATCGCGGGCTCGAAACCGAAAAAATATTCGAGGCGCTGGTGGTCGCGGTGGGATCGGGGGAGCGGCCTGACCCCGCGGCGCTTGCTCAGACTCTCGAAGAGAAAGACCGCAGGCTGCTTTTTGAGATTCTTTTCGAGTCTTCCGCGGAGGCTACCTGGGAGGCGGCGGAAAGCTGCCTCGCCGTCCTGCGAAAGCGTCATGTGGATGAAGAGCTCGCCGAACTCCAAAAACAGATCGAAGCGAAGCCTGGGGCTGAGGAATTGAGGCGCCTCATGACCCGTAAGCAGGAATTGCATAAATTCCTTGCGGGCGTGTAACTTACGGCACTTTGTTGACGCTGGGTGTGCCCGTAATGTATCCTTGGAGGGTTTTGGAGGAAACGAACGGCACGTGCCGCGCATCATATACGTGTAGTTGAACAGGCACGGGCTGGACGGGTGCGGGCGCATAGACAAGTAACGGGCTCGGGAGATCGTCTTAAACTTTCCGTCAATTTGACATCTGTAAACAATAGCGCCGGGGTGTCTCGCCTCGGGCGCATTGCGCTTGGGAAGCAGACTTTGCACATCGTGTGGCCTCACCAGGGGGAGGAAGTGTGACGTTGGCTCTTGAGGAAAAATATGATCAGGTAAGGCAGCTCATCGCCATGGGCAAGGAGCGGGGATATCTGCTCTACGATGAGGTGAACGACATCCTGCCGGCCGAGGTTCACTCCTCGGAAGAAATCGACGATTTGCTCTCGACGTTTGAGCGTTACGGGATCGATGTGTATGAAGACCTCTCGACCGCGAAGGCGGCGCTCGCAGCCGCGGATTCGGCCGAACCGGCGGAGACGAAAGAGGAAGCTCCGGAAGCGGAAGGCGAGCTGGATCTGACGCCCGGGACGCTCGAAAAAACAAACGATCCGGTCCGGATGTATCTGCGCGAAATGGGCACCGTTCCGCTGCTGACGCGCGAAGGCGAAGTGGCCATCGCGAAGCGCATCGAGCGCGGGCAATTGCTGGTTTTGAAAACGATTTCGCGCGCTCCGCTCATCCTGAAGGAACTTTTGCAAGTCGGCGAGGATCTGCGTAATGGCTCCCGGTCGATCAAAGAAATCGTTCAGTTCGACGACGAAGAGCTGACCGAAGAAAAGATCGAGCAGAAGACCAAGGAAACTCTCAAACAGATCGACAAAATCGCGAAGCTCTACCTGCTTGCGATGAAGCAGGCGCAAAAGCTCGAAAAAATTCCACGATCGAAGAAGCGCCCCTATCTTCGCGGGCGATACGCGCTGGCCCGGACCCGCGTCGAAATGTCGAACCGCGTCCGCGATCTCGATTTCAATCCGCTCGAAAAGAAGCGATTGATCGACAAGATTCGCCAGACGGTCGAGCGCGTCCATTTCCTCGAGCGCGAAACCACGAAGCTCGAACGCCGCGTCGAGGCTTCGAAAGCCGACGTGCAAGCGGAAGCGCGCAAAGACCTGAAGTCTCGCCGCCAGGAACTGAATGAAATCGAGCTTGCGAGCGAAGTGAGCCCGCCCGAGTTGAAGCGCGCGCTACAGGTAATTCTTCGCGGCGAAGCGGAGGCCGAGCAGGCGAAAAAAGAATTGATCGAAGCGAACCTTCGACTCGTCGTCTCGATCGCGAAGAAATACACGAACCGCGGCCTGCAGTTCCTCGACCTGATTCAGGAAGGCAACATCGGGTTGATGAAGGCCGTGGATAAATTCGAATGGCGGCGCGGCTACAAATTTTCCACGTACGCGACGTGGTGGATTCGCCAGGCCATTACGCGGGCCATCGCCGACCAGGCACGCACGATCCGCATCCCGGTGCACATGATCGAGACGATCAACAAGCTCGTGCGCACCCAGCGGCAGCTCGTGCAGGAACTCGGCCGCGAGCCTACGTCCGAAGAAATCGCGAAGCGCATGGATATTCCGGTCGCGAAAGTCCGGAAGATTCTGAAAATCGCGCAGGAGCCGATTTCACTTGAGACGCCGATCGGCGAAGAGGAAGATTCGCATCTGGGAGATTTCATCGAGGACAAGGCGGTCGTGTCGCCGTCCGATGCAGTAATCAATCTCAGCTTGAAGGAACAGACTTCCTCGGTTCTGAAGACGCTGACGCCGCGCGAAGAAAAAGTGATCAAGATGCGATTCGGGCTGGACGACGGCAGCGAGCACACGCTCGAAGAAGTCGGGCAGTCGTTCGCCGTCACGCGCGAGCGCATCCGGCAGATCGAAGCGAAGGCGCTGCGCAAGCTGCGCCATCCTTCGCGTTCGCGGAAGCTGCGCGCGTTCCTCGAAGGCTCCGCAAACGATTATTAGTTGATTTTGTTTGGAGTTTCCGGAACGGGGCGGGTCGGTGACCCGCCCTTTTTTCTTATTGATCAACGCGCGATCGTCTGCTCCATCTTTTCGAGCGCGCTCGTCCAGTAGGACTTCATCTTCACAACTTCCTTCGAACTTGTGAGCTTCATGTGATCGGCAACCACGCGCGTCTTTTCCGGACCCTGGCTGTAAAAATAGACGCTCAAGCGCGTGTCGGTATCCCATTTGGCGCGAAGCGATTTCCCCGGCGTGGCGGTGGTGATTTCAATTTTCGCGCCGGGCAACCACCGCTTGCGTAGCTTGTCGTCCGTCCACGCCGCGAATGCTTTGGAGATGGGCACGCTCATCGTCCGACTGGCATTTGCAGCAAAGTTGCCATTGCAGTCCTGAAATTTCTCGCGGATGCCGCGCTCATGCTCGTAGCCGACCGCGACCATTTGGGACCACCAGCCGGGCACTTTCTTTTTGTCGTAGAGAAATGACGCGATTTCGGTGTGGGTCATCTTCTTGGCGCCAGACTTGTCGAGAATCTTGAACCATTCCGCCCAGGGTTTCCCTGTCTTCGCAATGACCACTTCATCGCTCGACCGCTTGGCAACTCTTGGTTTTTTCATCGTGCGATCTCTCCGTTCTATTTTTGCTGCCGGGCCGTGGCCCAATCGACGGCTGAGCCGTAGCCATACACGAGTTGCGCGCCGCGGTCCGTTCCGATCGTGAGCAGCACGGCAAGGAGCACCAAGCCGAGCAGCATGATTTTCCGAAGCTGGGGCGTGAGGTTTTTGCGCGCGAAGAACGCAAACATGCAGAGCGCCGCGGCGAGGCTCGTTGCAACGAGCATCAACGTCTCGTGAATCCCGACAATCCGCTGCGCGTCGCCCGGTGGCACAGAATTTTCCGCACCGAGACCGGTGAGCACAGCCACGACGGCGGCAAGCGTTCCGAGATAGAGCATACGCGCGGCGGTGCGCTGCATGTCGTCGCTCGCACGCCAAATCGCCAGCAGTTCGAAAAGCAAAGCGGCAAGCCACAACACAATGGGGAAATGCACGAAGATCGGATGATAGTTCAACGCAGCTTTCAGGCCGGGAAGCATGGAGTGATTACCTCCTCACGCGAAATTCGTGATTCGCGGAGGCATTATGTGCCAGCAACGCTTCCTCGTAAACCACTGTATAATTCCGCGCGCTTCGTTTTTGGCTGCAGATTTTCAATGAGCGATTGACTCAAATCAATTGGCGTGGGGATTGGCAAAACAGCCGCCCCGGAGAACTAGCCGTGCCACACAAGACGCGACCCAAAGCACGAGAGGCCGAGCGCGATTATTCGCACCGCCTCTTGATCGACAAGCTCGGAGTAAAGGCGGGGCAACGCGTCGCAGTCCTCGGGGTCGAAAGCGCGGAATTCTTGACTGACCTTACGGCACGGATTCCGGATTATTCGCGAGGAAAACGCATCGCGGGTGCCGACCTGATTTTCTTTTCTGCCGAAGCGGTCCAGGACCTCGCGCAATTGAAGCCGCTCTCGCGCTTGATTCAGAAAGCAGGCGCGATCTGGGTGGTCTATCCGAAAGGGCAAGAGCACATTCGCGAGGTGGATGTGATCAACGCAGGCAAAGGCGCCGGCCTGACGGATAACAAGGTGTGCAGTTTCTCGGAGACTCACACGGCTCTTCGCTTCGTCATTCCCGTTGCTAACCGTTGAAGAGATTCGCCATTGTTGATGAAAGGAGCTTCAGGCGACGACTTCATGGTAGGTGGCGCAGGAGGCGATTTGACGCTTCGGATTGTCGCGGTCGTAAAATACGGCAACGGCCATGCCCTCGAATAGTTTCTTGGTATAGTCAAAAGATAGCGCCTTGTGAGTTTGTCCCTGGTAATCCTTGAACTCGTATTCAACGTTGTTGCTGTCTTTTCCGCCCCACTGTCTGGTGACTCGCCCGAGTGCGATTTCCCCGTTTTCGAGCAGATCCTTTTCCCTCACCTGCGATCGCCACATCGCAAAAGGAATCAACGCGAGAAATGCGCAGAATCCGGTCAATCCCCACTCGGGGCCATGGAAATTTGCAAAGGACTGGGTGCGTACCCAAGTCACGTGGAGGTGAGCCCCGATCGAAAAAAGAAAGCCAACGACCACCAGCGATACGACGGCAATTGCAAATTTTCCTCGCGAGGCCATCCGCAATTCACGCGGACGCGAAGTGCGCAGTAATGCCTTGTCCCGATCACTCGGCTCCAACACGGCTGCGCTCGGTTGCACGGGGTTCGAACCTGGCCATCCCGGTTCAGTCGCAGGAGCCTTCACCATCGCCGAGGGCAATTCTTGCAGCTTCTTCAGTCGGCGCAGAAGAAGCACGTAATTGAGGGCCATCATGGCGGCCGGAAAGCCGAGGAAAAGTGCGAGCGGGGCCGTTCCGAAGTGGCCAGCCCTGTGAGTTACGAAAAATGCGAAGGCGGCGAAAACGGCGAACCCGACCGGCGCCATTTTGAGCGTGCCCCGCAGGTTCGCGATGGCGATGTCGCGGTTCCATCCACACGCAGGGCAATACGGCTTGTTCCCGACCAGAGATGCTCTGGCGTGACAGACCGGGCATTCAAGTGCAGCCATACACAATGCTAGCGTAAATTTTCGCTGCCCGGGGCGCGCCCGGATATGATGTTGCCATGGCGACAAGGCTCGAAGTGCGCGGTCTCTCGGTGGAGCTGCCGACGCAGACGGGCTGGGTGCAGCCGGTGAACGATGTGTCGTTCGCGCTCGGCGAAGGCGAAACGCTCGGCATCGTCGGCGAGTCCGGATCCGGCAAGACGATGCTCGCGCTCGCGCTGATGGGACTCGAGCCGCCCGGCGCGCGCCACAAAGGCGAGGCTTGGCTCAACACGCGCGACGGAGCAGGGGATCGCCGCGGCGAAAATCTGTTCGCCGCTTCCGCCAGTGAAATGCGCGCGATGCGCGGGCGTGAAATCGCCATGATTTTTCAAGAGCCGATGACGGCGCTCAATCCCGTAATGCGTGTCGGCGCGCAGATCGAGGAAGCGATTCGCGTCCACGACTCAGCGGCGAGCGTGGATGAAATTCGACGCCGCGCGCTGGAAGCACTGAGGCGCGTCGCCATGCCGCAGCACGAACTGCGCTCGATGCAGTATCCGCATCAGCTCTCGGGCGGGCTGCGGCAGCGCGTGATGATTGCGATGGCACTCGCTGCGGGCCCCGGCGTCCTGATTGCAGACGAACCCACGACGGCTCTCGACGTCACCGTGCAGAAGCAAATCCTCGAACTGCTCGCGACTCTTCGCCGCGAACTTCAGCTTTCGCTGCTTTTCATCACGCACGATCTCGGCGTCGTGGCGCAGGTGGCCGACCGGATCGTGGTGATGTACGCCGGACGAATCGTGGAAGAAGGGCCCGTCGCAGAAGTGCTTCGACGCCCGCGGCATCCTTATACCGAAGGGCTTCTGCGCGCGGCGCCAAGGCTCACGCGCGAAAAACTGGTTCCCATTCCCGGCACGGTTCCGGCGCTCGACGGATTGCCGCCGGGCTGCGCGTTCGCGCCGCGCTGCGAACAACGCGTGGCGGAATGCGATGCCGCCGTTCCGGAAATGCGCCGCGTGGACGCGAACCATCGCGCGAGGTGTATTCTCGTTCCATGAGCAGGGATTCACATGACGACGAGTAACAAGCAGCAAAGCGATCTCGTGCGCGACCGCTTCACGCGAACCGTCGAGGCGTTCGGCGATTATGCCGTCACGTATCGGGAGAAGTTCGCGGAAGAGCTCGCGCGACTGGTCGGCGCGCGACCGACGGATCGCGTTGCCGATTTGGCGTGCGGGCCGGGAACGCTCGCGCTGCGTTTCGCGGAGCGCGTGCGATGGGTTTGCGCAGTGGATTTGACGCCCGCGATGCTGCTCCGCGCGCGGCGCACTGCGGCAGAAGAAGGGCGTAGCAATCTCGGCTTCGTTCTCGCCGACGCGCAGGAGCTGCCATTTCCCGAAGGCTCACTCGACATCGCCGTGACAAGTTACAGTTTGCATCACATCCCGGATTCTGCACGCGTGGTCCGCGAAATGGCGCGGGCCGTAAAGCCGGGAGGCCGCGTCGGCATCATTGATATTCTCGTGCCGGAAGATCCGAAGGCCGCCGAAGCAGCCAATCGCATCGAGCGGATGCGCGACCCCTCGCACACGCGCTCGCTCGCGCGCAGCGACTTCGAGAAAATGCTGCGCGACGCGGGATTGCGCATGACATCCGGCGAAGTGCAAGGGAACCCGCGCTCGTTCGACCACTGGATGCACGTCGCAGGCTGGCATCGCGGCGATCCTGTGTATGCGGAAACGCGCCGCTTGATGGAGGCGACGATTGCGGACGACCTTGCGGGCTTTCACCCGCAATTCTCGCCGCCCGACGCGGCAAAGCCGGGTGAAACTCCGGACATCCAAATGGTGAACACGGCGATCTTTATCGCCGCGGAGAAGGGCTGAAATGCCCGGCGACCTCCTGCTCGAAGTGAGCGACCTCCGCAAGACATATCCCGTCTCGACCGGCGCGTTCGCTCAGCCTGCGCATCGCGCCATCGCAGTGGATGGCGTGAGTTTTTCGCTCGAGCGCGGCGAGACGCTCGGAATCGTCGGTGAATCCGGCTGTGGCAAGACAACGCTCGCTCGGATGTTGCTTCGCCTCATCGAGCCGGACTCGGGCACGATCCGCTTTCGCGGGCAGGACTGGCTCGGCGCGCGCGGCGCGGACTTGAGGTCGTTGCGCCGGCGAATGCAGATGGTATTTCAAGATCCGGTCGCCTCGCTCAACCCGCGAATGCGGGTGGGCGCGATCGTCGGCGAGCCGCTGGCGATTCACGAGCCGCGGCTTTCGCGCACGGATCGTCGAACGCGCGCCGCTGAAATCCTCGAAGCCGTCGGCCTCGGTTCAGACTCGCTCGACCGCCACCCGCACGAATTTTCCGGCGGACAGCGCCAGCGCATCGGGATTGCGCGGGCGTTGATTTTGCGGCCCGAGCTGGTGATTGCGGACGAACCTGTCTCCGCGCTCGACGTTTCGATCGGCGCGCAGATTCTCGAATTGCTGGCGCGCCTCCAGCGCGACTTTTCGCTGACGCTCATCCTCATCTCCCACAGCCTGCCCGTCGTCGCACAACTCGCAACGCGCGTGGCCGTGATGCAAGCCGGCCGAATTGTGGAATTGGGTCCTGCCGAACAGCTTCTCACTGCGCCGCAACATGCCTATACGCAATCCCTCCTCGCCGCGGTCCCGCAGATTCCTGCTTGACGCTGGCGCGGAAACTTTGTAATAGGAACAATTCGCAAATGAAACTTTCACTGTCGGTGTGCGTAATCAAAGGGCAGTAGCGGCCCCGGAACTCCGCATTCACTAGAGGAGAAAACGAATGACCACTGCTCCAATCCCCACTTCAGCGGCCCCGGAACCCACCGGCGCGATGGGCCGAATTATCGGCGCGTTCTTCAGCCCGAAGCAGACGTTTGCATCCATCGTCATCCGCCCGACCTGGATCGTTCCGGTCATTCTCAACTGTTGCTTTTTCATTGCCATCGTTGGGGTGTTTACGCAGCGGGGAGGATGGCCGAGCTTCTTCGAAAAGCAGAATGCGAACAACTCGCGAATTCAACAAATGTCCGCCGAGGATCGGGAGAAAGTCATAAGCAGTCAGCTTAAGTATGCGCCGCCCTTTGGCTATGTCGAAGGCGTTTTTCTGCCGCCCTTGGTTACGTTGGCCGTCGCCGGAGTATTACTCGGTGCATTTACCCTGGTAGGAGCAAAAACGAATTTCAGAACTTCCCGGGGGATCGTCGCGTACGCGTGGGTGCCGTGGCTGATTCAAGGACTCCTGAGTATTCTCATCTTGTTTTTGAGGGACCCATCAACTGTGGACCTGCAGAATCTGGTGGCGTCGAATCCAGGAGCGTTCCTTGCGGATGATGCACCGAAATGGCTTGCTGCATTTCTGAGCACGATCGATCTATTCACAATCTGGACGATAGCACTGCTGGCCATGGGGTTCAGCGCAACGAACCCAAAGAAAATCTCCTTTGGCAAAGCGTTTGGCACGGTCTTCGGTGTTTGGTTTATTTATGTGATTGTGAAGGTGGGGATCACGGTGGTGTTCTCCTGATACACTCGCGCGGATGGGATTCAAGTTCGAAGTCCTCGCCACCGATCCGACGGGCGCTCGCCTTGGCCGGCTGGCCACGCCGCATGGAGTAATTGAAACGCCAAGCTTCATGCCCGTCGGCACGGCCGCGACGGTGAAAGAACAGACGCAGCAGGATTTGGAAACGCTTGGCGTCCAAATCCTCCTCGCCAACACGTATCATTTGTACCTTCGGCCCGGCCACGAGCTCATCCGCACGATGGGCGGGCTTCATCGCTTCATGTCGTGGCCGCGCGCGATCCTCACCGATTCCGGCGGATACCAGGTTTTCAGCCTGAGCGAATTGCGGAAAGTGACCGACGACGGCGTCACGTTTCGCTCGCATCTCGACGGCTCCGAGCACTTTCTCTCGCCCGAGCGGGCACTCGAAATCGAGATCGCACTCGGCGCCGACATCATCATGGTGCTCGACGAATGCATCGAGGCGGCCTCCACCGAACCGCGCGCCCGCGACGCAGCTGAACGCACGCTCAAATGGGCGCGGCGCTCGCGGGACTACTTTGCGCGTCACGGTGACCCCGCGCGCCAGATGCTTTTCGGCATCGTCCAAGGCGGGACGCACAGCGCGTTGCGACGCGAAAACGCCGACGCGCTCGTCGGGCTCGACTTTCCCGGCTACGCCATCGGCGGGTTGGCCGTTGGAGAGCCTCACAACGTGACATGCGAGATGACCGAGGTTGCGGCGTCGCGGCTTCCTTCCGATCGCCCTCGCTACCTGATGGGCGTGGGCAAGCCGGAACAAATCGCCGACTACGTTTCGCTCGGCGTGGACATGATGGATTGCGTGCTTCCCACGCGCAGCGCCCGCCACGGCTGCCTTTACACGTCGCAAGGCCGGTTGCTGATCAAAAACTTGCGCTACGCAAACGACCCGCGGCCAATCGATGAGTCCTGCGAATGCGCCGTTTGCCGCCGCTACTCGCGGGCTTATTTGCGGCATCTTTATGCCGCCGGGGAATCTCTCGCAGCCATTCTAAATACCCACCACAATTTGCATTTCTACCTGGCCTTGATGCGGCGGATTCGTCGCGCCATTCAGGACGGAAAGTTCAGAGAACTGAGACGGAAATTGTCCTCTGCGGAAGTTTCAAGCTCGCCCGACTGAAACATGTGTAATGAGTGGGCACAAGCGTGGACGTTCCTCACCGAATCCTTTAATTCGCAGGTATATACTGCGGTTTCTCGAAGACGCGGCTGCGAGGCACAGCGCTTGCTCCAACCTGAGACGGAAACTTATCGCGGCAACAAAATCACGCTGACGGTGACCATTCTGGTCACGCTGCTCGTGGCATACGGAGTTTTCTTGCTGCTTTCGGAGCGGGAAACGCTCAGTCTTCAAAAGGTTCTTTTCTGTGCGCCCGCTCTCGGGGTGCCCGCATTCGCCGTCTTCTGGCTGTTTTCCCTTCGCGTTTCCCTCCACCCCGATGGAATCAGCAAGGAGTCGTTTCTAGGCCGGAAGGAAATGCGATGGGATGATGTGAACAGCTTTTTTTATGCGGCCACAAAGCGATCGGTGAATTTCATTCCTATCGGAACCTACTACTCATTTCGGCTGATCGATCGCGATGGGAATAAGATTTCCTTCGGCAATTCAGTCGAGCGTCCTCTCGATGTCGGGACGAAAATGATTCAATACACTCACGCGCCGCTTCTCAAGAAAGCGGCGGAACAATTCGATTCGGGAGTCGAACTAAATTTCGGCCCGGTTCGCATGAGCCGGGCGGGCGGAATCAAGATCAAGAAACTGTTCCGCGAAAAGCAGATTGCCATAAACGAAGTTGCGTCGTACCGGATTGACGCGGGACATCTCTACATTTTCAAAGTTGGGGAAAAACGGACAACAGGCCCCGCCATCAGCCAGATACCGAACGCGTTCGTTCTGATTGGTCTTTTGAACGCAATCTATAAGGCCCCCGCTCAGTAATTCGAATTCAGTCTTGCCGCGCACGAGCGGCTCCCGAGCATCGTCTGTTTGCGGGTCCTTATGCGTTGAGTTTTGCCTTGACATCATGGTGAAAATTCGCGAGGCTATCCGTTTTGGGAGTCCTGAAAGATTCCGCACTGACCCTCAGGTACGCCTCATTTAGGCAAACTTAAGCAGGCGTTGGGCGCGGTACGAGGCGGGGCAGCATCTTCGGAATCGGGTTTCGGTGCCTGCCGGCCACGGCAGGCTTGCCCGCCCTGGCGGGCATGTTCGCCACAGCGGGAAGGGCGAGATGAGCATGACAATTGGATTTCTGATTCCGTGGGACCCGGCCCTGGCGGCGCAGGCGCAGCCGGGGGGCCTCATGCCGATCTTGACCCTCGTACTCCCGATGGCCATTTTGTTTTACCTGCTTATCTTCATGCCGGCTCAGAAGCGGCAGAAAAAAGTCAACGAGCTGCTGCGCAACTTGAAGACGGGCGACAAAGTGATTACCAACGGCGGCATCTACGGGACGATCGTCGGCCTCGAGGATGATTGCGTCCAGTTGCGCATCGCCGAGCAGGTAAAGGTTAAAATGCTGCGAAGCGCGGTCGCAGGACTCCAACCCGAACCTCAGAAGGAGAGCTAGCCAGCCCGCATGAGTTCCCAACTCAAGTGGAAATTCATTTTCATCCTGCTCGTCATCCTTTTTTCTTTTTTCGGCGTCGTGGGGATGCCGATCTTTCCGACTTCCTGGTCGCAGGTGAAGAACAATCTGGGCGATCGCATTCGGCTGGGCCTCGACCTTAAAGGTGGGAGTCACCTGGTCCTGCAAGTTCAGGTGGATGAAGCGATCGGATTGCACTGCGATCAGACGGTGGACCAGCTCACCAAGCAGCTGCACGAAAAAAACATCGGATTCGGCGAAATCAGCCGGATGAGCGACACGCAAATCGCGGTGCGTAATGTGGATTCGGCGTCGCTGAGCAAATTCCGCGATCTCGTCTCCAGCCAATTTGCGGAATGGGCGTCGGCTCCGCTGGCGGGAGAGGTGAACGGTTTTTTGCTTTCGATGAAGCCTTCGGTAGTCGCCGATCTCCGCCGCGAGACGATGGACCAATCGCTCGAGACGATCAACCGCCGCATCAACGCGCTGGGGCTTACGGAGCCGACTGTCGCCTTCACGGGCCGCGGCGATAACGAAATTCTCGTTCAACTTCCCGGTGAAGGCGATCCGACTCGCGCGAAATCGGTGATTCAGGCGGGCGGCCAGCTCGAGCTCAAGCGAGTCGCCGACGAGGCGTCGTATCCCTCCGAAGCCGCTGCGCTCGGCGCTCACGGCGGCATTTTGCCTGCCGGCACGGAAATTGTTCCCGGCCGGTCCGATTCAACGCTTTCCGGCCAGCCGCCTCAGCAGGTATTTTATATTCTTGACCGCGCGCCGATCGTCACCGGCCAGGATTTGCGCGGCGCGAGTCCAGCGCCCAGCGGAAATAATCCCGGCCAGTATGAAGTGCGTTTCCAGCTTTCGACGGCCGCCGCAGCGCGATTCGGTCCGTTTACAGAGGCAAACGTCGGACGCCGCATGGCCATCGTTCTCGATCACCAGGTCTATACAGCCCCCGTGATCAACAGCCGCATCGAAGACTCCGGCATCATCGAGGGGAATTTTAGCCAGGAATCGGCGCAGGATCTTGCGCTCGTCTTGCGCGCGGGCGCGCTTCCCGCTTCGATCAAGTATCTCGAAGAGCGCACGGTTGGACCGTCGCTCGGCGCCGATTCGATCCGCGAAGGCGTGCGGGCTTCGATCGGCAGCCTGGTGGTCGTAATGATATTTCTCGTGATCTATTACCGGCTGAGTGGTGTCAATGCAGTTGTGGCTCTGATCCTCAACCTGATTATTCTGGTTGCATTCATGGCGTATGCCGGCGCGGTCCTCACCCTACCCGGAATCGCGGGCGTGATTCTGACGATCGGCATGGGCGTCGATTCGAACGTTCTTGTTTTCGAGCGCATCCGTGAGGAACTTCGCAACGGCAAAGCGAACGCCTCGGCTGTGGAGCTGGGATTCGATCGCGCATTCTTGACCATCATTGACACGCACGTGACGACAATCGTTTCGGCGGTTTTTCTCTTCCTTTTCGGGACCGGGCCGGTACGGGGGTTTGCGGTCACTTTGGTGATCGGTTTGCTAGCTAATGTGTTTACTTCGATTTACGTGTCCCGGGCAATTTTTGACATGCACCTTGCGCGCATGGAGCGCCAAGCGGAATTGAGCATTTAGAAGCATTTAGCGCCGCCTCGGCGCTGGGGAACAAACCCGGCCCGGACGGTGTCAAATAGTGACGGATAGGACCCGATGGAATTCTTCCGTGGCGTGAACGTTGATTGGATGGGAAAGGCAAAGTATTTCATCACCCTTTCCCTGCTCCTTCTTGCGGTTGGCTGGTTCTCAATCCTTCGGAATCACGGCATGCGGTACGGAATTGATTTCCGTGGCGGCACACTGGTTTACGTCCGCTTCTCCGGCCCGCCGCCCATCAGCGAGATTCGCAAGGGGCTCCAGGATGCCGGGTTACCCAACAGTTCAATTCAGGGCATCAGCGATATTTCGAGCGCCAAGTCGCAGAACGACGTTGTGATCGGCCTCGAGCAGCAAGGCGAGGGCGATGAATCGCTCGACGCAGGTAAGCAGGCGATTATCAACGTCCTCCACAAGACATTCGGCATTTCCGGCGTGTCCGGCAAAGAAGATTTCAATGCTGTCACGCCGTCGGGTCTCGCGGAATATCTGACGCAGAAGGATCCGCTTACACTCGGGGCCAACGCAGGCGACCGGTACACCCAGCTCGCAAGGAAATTGACCGCCGCTCGCGACACTGAATTCGGCGGCATCCTGACGAGCTTTGAACAGCTCAAAAATGTCGAGGGCGCGACGGCGCCTGTGCTGAGTTCTCTCTCGGGCAGCTACTCGCTCAGCAACTTCACAATCCGCAACGTCGAGATCGTCGGCCCCAAAGTCGGGGGTCAGCTGCGCAATCAGGCCGTGTGGGCAACACTGTATGCTTTGGGGGGCATGTTGTTATATATTGCGTTCCGATTCGAGTGGGTGTACGGGGCTGCGGCGGTTATCGCCGTCTTTCACGACGTGCTGATCACCCTCGGCTTCTTCTCGCTTTTCCATTACGAGATTTCGCTGACGGTCATCGCAGCGTTACTCACTCTTGTCGGCTATTCGATGAACGACACAATCGTTATCTTCGATCGCGTGCGCGAGAATCTCCGGCTGATGCGTCGTGAATCACTCCAGGAGATCGTCAACAAGTCCATTAATCAGACGCTCTCGCGCACCATCTTGACCAGCGGTCTTACGTTCCTGACGGTTCTGGTACTGTATGTGATGGGCGGCGAGGTTTTGCGCGCCTTCTCTTTTGCCATGGTGGTAGGAGTTGTGGTAGGAACATACTCCAGTTTCGGGATTGCAGCACCCATCGTAGTGGCCTGGAACAGATATCGGGGTCAGGGAGCTTCCACTAGCGCCGGATCCGCAGCCGAAAAGCGCGTGGTAGCAGCAGCAAGGAGGTAGTTATGTTTGATGATCTCGTCATTTCGAGCGCACAGCCGAAGAAGACGAACAAGCCTTGGACGGTGGCTCTGTCGGCCCTGGTCCAATTTGGAATTGTGATCATCATGATCTTGATTCCTCTCATCTACACGGAAGCCTTGCCCAAGCAATTGCTCACAACGTTTCTTGTGGCGCCGGCTCCGCCACCGCCCCCGCCTCCTCCGGCTGCTGTAATCCAGCGTGTGATAAAGCCCGTGGCGCGACTGATCCAGGCAGGCAAGATGATGGCTCCCACCGTCATCCCGAAAAAAGTCTCAATGATTAAGGAAGAAGAACTCCCGCCGGATATCGGCGCCGTGGGCGTTGTGGGCGGCGTGCCTGGCGGACTCCCGGGAGGTTCGGCCGGTGGCGTCCTGGGTGGAATTATCGGAGGCGTAGGCTCGAATCTGCCGCCTCCCCCGAAAGCCGCCTCGCGCATCCGCGTTGGCGGGCAGGTGCAAGCCGCGTCGCTCATTCGCCAGGTCATGCCGACCTATCCACCAATCGCGAAGACGGCGCACATCTCCGGCACAGTCATGCTCCACGCGATTATCGCGAAGGACGGCACGGTCGAGCAGCTCGAATATGTTTCCGGTCCTCCGCTGCTCATGAAAAACGCGATGGACGCCGTCAAACAGTGGCGCTATAAGCCGACAATGCTGAACGGCGAGCCGGTGGAAGTGGACACCACGATTTCCGTCGTATTTACGCTAGGCGGGTAAGCAGGGCACGGCCTGGGCCCGCCTGTGGGGCTTTGGCCGATGGGGAATGATTTCCGACCGGCAGAATCTTGCTGCCGCGATCGATCGGTAGGAATGGAGGAGCAAACTCTATGCTTGCGAATTTACTTTGGGCCAGTGTCGTAATGTTTCAGCAGCAGGGCGCCGAGGTCGGCTGGGATCTGGTGACCATGTGGCACAACATGGGCTACCCTGCCAAGTCGGTCGTTGCCATTCTCTTCATTATGTCTGCCTGGTCGGTGGGCATCATGATCGACCGCGCGTTGATGTACAGCGCGGCCCGGAAGCAGTCCCGCGTTTTCGTCCAGCAGGTTGCCGGCGCTCTCAAGGACAACAAGCTCGACGAAGCGATCTCGATTGCCGAGCGGAACAAGAAGAGCCACATCGCGAAGGTTGTCGCGACCGGCCTCTCCGAATTCCAAGCGGCTTCGGCGCAGGTGGGCGATGAAGAAGTGATCGAAGCGGCCAAGCGCGGCCTCGAGCGCTCGGTTGCCATCGTTCACGCCGAAATGAAGCGCGGCCTCTCCGGCCTCGCCACGATCGGTTCGACCGCTCCCTTCGTCGGCCTTTTCGGCACCGTAATGGGCATCATCAACGCGTTCAAAGGTATTTCCGCCCAGAAAGCCACCGGGTTGTCCGCTGTCGCCGGCGGCATCGCGGAAGCCCTCGTGACCACGGCCCTCGGTCTTCTTGTCGCCGTACCGGCCGTGTGGACCTTCAACTACTTCACGAACAAGGTGGAAGCCTTCGACGTCGAGATGGACAACTCCTCGATGGAGCTGATCAACTACTTCATCACTCGCCGAGGCGGAAAGAAGTAAGCCAATGGGATATAAGCCAAAAGCACCGCCGGTAATGGCCTCGCCAAACGTCATTCCGATGGCGGACATCATGCTGGTGTTGCTGATCATCTTCATGGTTGTCACGCCGATGTTGCAGAAGGGCGTCTCGGTGGACATGGCCAAGGTGCAAAACCCTCAGGACTTGCCCGATGCCGATAAGGATGATGCCATCCTCGTGGCCATCACACGTGATGGCAGCATGTACCTCGGTAGCACCAAGGTTGGCCTCGAAGATTTGACCAGCCGCGTCCGCGACCAGCTCGCCAACCGCCTCGACAAGACCGTTTTTGTGCGTTCCGATGCGCGGGCGAAATACGGCCAGGTGGTCAAGGCCGTGGACGAAGTCCGCGCCGCGGGTGTGGATAACCTCGGACTTCTCACCGAAAGGGTCGAGTCCAAGAGACCCCCTGCGCCTCCTCCGCCTTCCGGCGGCAACGATTAGAGACTCATAGTTTATTAAAGGAGTCCTCCGATGGGAATGGCAGTTGGTGGAACTAAAGGAGCGATGTCGGAACCAAACGTCGTTCCATTGATTGACGTCTTGCTCGTGCTGATCATCATTTTCATGGTGATCACGCCCACGACTCCAAAAGGACTCGAGGCACTCGTTCCACAGCCTTCGCCACCCAACTCGAAGCCGGACGAAGCCTTGCTGGCGAAGACGATCGTGGTCCAGGTTACGTCCAGCGGAAAAGTTTTGATTAACCAGGACGAAACCAACTGGGATCAGCTCGGCCCGCGTCTGGAAGATATTTTCAAGACACGCGCCGAGAAAGTAGCGTTCGTGAAGGGCGACGACGCCGTTGAGTTTGCGGACGTGGCTCGCGCCATTGACATTATGCGCGGCTCCGGCATTGAAAAGGTCGGCCTCATCACTGCCAAGGTGGAAGCAGGCCAGTAGCTCGAGTCCTCGATCCGGTCTGAATCAATCGCCAGCTTGGGCGGCATGGCGCACGGCTGGCGCAGCCATTATCAAGGAGAGCAGGAATGCAGCGGAAGCCCCACACTCGTATTCTTCTGGCTGTGGTTCTCACAGCGCTCGCCGCAGGAGCCGGTTGCGACAAACTGCGCGCGCGCGACAAACTCAACAAAGGCGTTCAAGCTTACAAGGCAGGTCAGTTCGACCTCGCCATCGAAGACTTCAAGACTTCCAAGGACCTCGATCCCTCGCTCCTGAATGCGCGGCTCTATCTCGCCACGGCTTATGCCAGCCAGTACATTCCCGGCGCCCCTTCCGAGGAAAACATCCGCATGGGCAAGCAGGCCATCCAGGAATTCCAGGAAGTGCTCGACAAAGACAAAGACAATCTCTCCGCCATCGATGGAATTGGCTCGATCCTGTACAGCATGGGAGGAACGCCTTACGATCCGGCGAAGTTTGAAGAATCGAAGAACTACCATAAGAGGCACATCGCAATCAAAGCGGAAGATCCCGAGCCTTATTACTGGATCGGCGTGATTGATTGGTCGCTTGCTTACCGCGGGAATGGCGATATGCGCGCGGAGTACAACCGGACCGCCAAGAAAACGATTAAGGATACAGATCCGATGCCGCCTGCGCTCGCAGCGCAGTACGGGCAGAAATTCGGCGCGATCGTGGACGAAGGCATGACCAACCTCAAGAAAGCGATGGAACTTCGCTCCGACTACGAAGACGCCATGGCCTACCAGAACCTCCTTTATCGCCGCAAGGCCGACATGGAACCCACAGCCGATGCGCGCGATGCCGACAATAAGACGGCTGACGAGCTGATGGACAAGGTCAAGGCCATCAAGCAAAAGAAAATGGAAGCTCAGCAGCCGAATTCCTAGTGCTGCAAGTCTCTCCGCTTCAAGGCATCTTCACCGGCGGGTCATCCGAACCCGCCGGTTTTTTGTTTGAATTCGCCCTTTAGACAACCGGCCCCGAACTTGCTCCGCGAAACCCGCCGCAATGTGATGGAATATTCCTTACGAATCGATGGCAAGCGCCGGCACAAATCGCGCCGTAAAAATAATTCTGACGCTCGCTCTGGCGGCGAGCGCCGCAGGTTTCGCCACGAGCTCGCAGTTCTACACCGAAGCGCTTGTGGACGCCTTCTTCGGTTTTGCACTTTCGAGTATCGTGATTCTTCATCTGCGTGTTCGTCCGCGTTGGGCGGACGCGCTTCTCGTCCTCGGGTGTACGGCTCTCTTCGCGGCCCTTGATTTCGGCATCCTGCGCTACTCGCCAAAAATCATGGCCTGGTTTTCATTCCTTGGCGTGAGCAGCCTGCTCATCCTGGGCATTCGCGCCGTCTGGGCCGAGAAAGACGACCGCAAATTCCTGCTCTACGCCTGGGTGCCGGCGGTACTTTTCATTAGTTCAGAGTGGTTTGCCTCGACGATGCTCGAATGGACCGCGAGGGCGCACCCGAAGACGCTCGACCTCTATTTGCTGTCCTTCGATGCGAGCCTGCACATTCATTGGAGTTTCCTTGCGGGCCAGTGGTTTTCCAGATGGCCCTGGCTCCGTTTCGGGAGCTTGATTTTCTATGTCGGTCTGGCGATTCCGATTACGCTCGTGTACGCAGGCAAATTGATGCGCGTCGGCGAAAGAGCACTTCCGGCGATGGTGGCTTTCCTCATCACGGGTCCTGTCGGAATTCTGTTTTACAATCTCTTCCCCGCTGGGGGTCCGCGCAATCTTTTCCAGCAAAATTTTCCTTATCATCCGCTTCCGATTGAGCAGGCAGCGCGCCTATTCCTTGAGCCGGTGGCGATCCTGGGTCCGCGGAACGCAATGCCGTCCCTGCACATGGCCTGGACGCTGCTTGCCTGGTGGTATTCGCGCGGGCTTTCGTGGTGGGAGCGCGCGATTGCTTTTGCCTTCGTGGCTTTCACGGTCCTTGCCACGATGGGAACCGGCGAACACTGGTTCGTGGACCTTGTCGTTGCGTATCCGTTCTCGCTTCTGATCATGGCGTTGAGCTCCTACTCGCTTTCGTGGAAAGACTCACGACGGCTCTCGGCTTTTCTCTTCGGCCTCGGCGGCACGCTCGCGTGGCTGGCCGCGCTCCGCTATGGCGCTCACTTTTTTTGGACTTCACCCATCGTGCCGTGGACTCTTTCGCTCGCCACCGCCGCGCTCGCGTCTATTCGACAGGACCGGCTTCAGCAGGCTGTCGCTTCCGTGACGACTTCCGCCGCATTCCTCCCGGGCTCGTCTCATTCGCATGCCCACGAAGTCTCAAGCCTCAGTAGCTAGTTCCAACTCGCCCCCCGGCCCTTTCCTTACACGAACGACGTCGTTTGCATCTGACAGCCAACGTGCTAGCCTTTGAGCAACCCTCGCAATCGGGGACGCTCCTTCCGGTTTCGAGATTTGGAAAATTCCATGGATCCGGCAAACAAACCCGCGATCTCTCCGGCGGCTCGCCGCACGGTGGACCTGCGTTTTGTCGAGCTGATGGACAAGGTGCGGAAAAACCGCCCCGGCGACGACATGGAGCTTTTGCGCCGCGCCTATGATTTCGCGGCAGAGCAGCACAAGACGCAGGTACGCCTTTCGGGCGAGCCATTTCTCTCGCACCCGGTCGAGGTGGCTCACCTGCTCGCGGACATGAAGCTCGACGTCACTTCGCTCTGCGCGGCGCTCCTCCACGACGTTGTCGAAGACACAAAAATCCCGCTCGAACAAATCTCTGAGATGTTCGGCGTCGATGTCGCCCGACTTGTTGAAGGCACCACTAAGATCAGCCGGCTCGACCTGCTCGCCCCGGAAGCCCGCCAAGCTGAAAACGTCCGGAAAATGCTGCTCGCGATGGTCAACGACGTTCGCGTCGTAATGGTGAAGCTGGCGGACCGCCTCCACAACATGCGCACGCTCGGATACCTCGATTCCGAACGGCAGCAGCGCATCGCCCGTGAAACGCTCGATATCTACGCGCCTGTCGCCAACCGGCTCGGCATGGGCTTGATCCGCGGCGAGCTCGAAGACCTCGCGTTCCGCTATCTCGAGCCGGAGTCGTATCTCGAACTCACGAAGAAGCTCTCGACGAAGCAGAAAGTCTTCGACAAGTTCCTCCTCGAAGTTCAGGGCTCGATTCGCGACAAAATGGTCGAGAACGGCATCCCCGCCGAAGTGCAAGGGCGCATCAAGCGCCTCTATTCCCTGCACCTGAAGATTCAGAAGCAGCAGCGCACCCTCGACCAGGTGTTCGATCTTCTGGCCGTGCGAGTGATCACCGACACGGTAAAAAATTGCTACGCCGCACTCGGCGTGATTCATCAGATCTGGCGGCCCGTTCCCGGCCGGTTCAAAGATTACATCGCCATGCCGCGGCCAAACCTCTATCAATCGCTACACACCACCGTCATTCACGCGGGACAGCCCTTCGAGGTCCAGATTCGCACGCAGGAAATGCACCGCATCTCCGAGCAGGGCGTGGCGGCGCACTGGAAGTACAAGGATGGACGCGAGGCATCGCATGCGGACGACCAGCGCATCGTCTGGATGCGCCAGTTGATCGAGTGGGTGCAGGAGATGCAGGAGCCGAGCGAATTCCTTTCGACGCTCCGCGTGGATTTGTATCCCGAAGAGGTGTACACCTTTTCGCCGAAGGGCCGCGTCGTCGTCCTGCCGCGCGGCGCCACGCCGATTGATTTCGCATACGCCATCCACACCGAAGTGGGACATCTTTGCACCGGCGCGAAAGTGAACGGCGCGATTGTCCCATTGCGGCACGCCCTTGCGAACGGCGACGTCGTCGAAATCATCACGCAGAAGGGCCACGAGCCCTCGCGCGACTGGCTCAGCTTTATTCAAACGTCCCGCGCGCGCAGCAAGATCCGGCAGTGGATTAATCTCCACGAGCGTGCGCAGGCCACCGACGTCGGCCGCCGCCTGCTCGAAAAAGAAGCGCGCCACGCCGGCGTGAGCTTGAAGAAAATCTCGGACGAAGAGTGGCAGCGCGTCGCCTCGGAATACGGCTGCGGCCGCGTGGACGACCTTTACGCCGACCTGGGCTATGGCAAATGGTCGGCGCGGCAGGTGCTCGCCAATGCTTCGGGTCAACCGCTCACGGATGCGACGGAAGAGAAGCCCCCGAAGATTGTCTCGACCGTCAAGCGCATGCTCGGAATGCAGGACTCGGCGATCCTCGTGCGTGGCCACGACGATTTAATGGTCTATCGCTCGAAGTGCTGCAATCCGATTCCGGGCGACGACATCATCGGCTACGTCACGCGTGGCCGCGGAATCGCCGTGCACAGCACCAACTGCCCCAACGTGCAGAATCTCCTTTACGAAGCCGAGCGGCGCATCCAGGTGGAATGGGCCGGCTCTACCGAATCCGCATTCCCCGTTCGCCTGCGCATTTTCACTGAAGACCGGCCCGGCATGCTCGCCGGAATCACCGCCGTCATCAGCGAAACCGGCGCCAACATCCGGACGTTTGAAAGCGGCGGCGAAGCTTTGCACGCGCGCGTTGACGTTGCACTCGACGTCCACGACCGCAAGCAGCTCGAAAAGATCATCAGCGGAATCAAGCGCATCCCCGGCGTCTTCGATATCGAGCGCGTCTACAACGTTTGATGTTGGCTCTTTCGCGCGCCCCGTGATTCTTCGGCGACATCTTCTCCGCCACTGTGCCCCGGCCCGGTACAATGGAACTGGGGGCGTCCTGGCACACACTTTCACGCGCGGACCCGGTCCAGCCGGAGCTCGGTTTAACAGAATTGCGCTGGTTTTGTTCGTCGTAGCGTTCGGCCTTCTCGTTTTTGGATGTCACCGCTCTCCGCCGCTCGACACGTCTCCGCTCGATCTTTCCGGCATGAGCTTCGACACCGTTCAGCAGTTGAAGACTCTCAACATTTCTGCCGCCGAAGTGGCCGAACTCGCCAAGCTGAAGCAAGCTGGATTTTCCGATTCGAGTTGTCTCGCAGCCGTCCAGATTTTTAGGCAGCGCGGCGCCGCATTCAATGCGGGCGACACGATTGCGGGCCTGGTTCGGGCGGGAATCAAGGAGAGCACAGTTCTCGAACTCGCGAGAATGAATCAGCTCGGCCTCGTTGCCGGTGAGTTGCAGGCGATGCGGTTGGCAGGATTGTCCGACGAAATTGTTCTCGCGGTGGCGCACCGTCGCGCGGAAGGCAAGCCCGTACTTTCCGGCGCTTCGCTCGCGGGTATGAAGAACGCCGGGATACGCAACACTACTTTGCTTGAACTGGCGCGCCGCGGCGTCCCCGATTCGCAGGCCAACGCCATCATTTCTTCCCGGCGCCACGGCGCAAGCGACGCCGACATTCTCCGACGATTCACCGGCTCCTGACGCGCTCCCCGGCGTTCATTTTGCTTCTCTTTTCAGATTCTGCCTTTTGACCCTTCCGCGTCGGCCCGGTAGAATCACTGCACCTTGAATCGCTCTGCAATGCGCTCAGTTCTTGCCGCAATTTTCATCTCCTTCCTTCTGTTCGGTGCGTCCGCATGTTCGGTTCCGCTCGCTCCGGGGTATCGAATTCTGAAAGAGTCGCGCGAAGTCCGGTTCATGCCTGGACCGCCTTCGCAGTTGCAGATTCGCGCGCGCTACACGCTTCAAAACACGGGAAGCCGCGAATTAACATTTGTGGATGCCACCTTTCCCGATGAAAGAATCTTCGGCCGCAGGAATCTGCGAGTGGAAGTGGGCGGTCGCGAAGCTGCGCTGGGAAAACTTGAGGAAGAATATCAACGAAGTGCGCCCCACACCATTCGAATCGCAATCGATCCGCCGTGGGCGCTAAAGCAACGGCGCGAGCTGACAATCGAATACGATTTCAGCTCTCCCGAAGATTCCGGCGCTCGAATCACTCTCGGAGAAGCGAGCTTTCATCTCGGCTCCCGCGGATGGATTCCGGTGCTCGAACCTCCCAGGAATTTCCTCGCGCCGTTTCCGAAGCGCCCGAATCGGATGATTTACACGATTCGTGTTCCTGCCGGTTTTCTCATCCTCGCGCGGGGAACTGCGTCCGGCCGGAAGAGGGATGGCGGCGAAATCGAGTACCGATTTGAATTGCGCAAGGGCGACCTTGCGCCTTACATCGTGGCCGGCAAGTACGCAGAGTCGGCGTCTCGCGGGAAGTCCGGTGGGGCGGTTTTTTGGACGCGCGAGCCGCTGAAGGAAAATGCAACTGCCGTCGAAGAACAAATCGCCTCGGCGTGGAGCATCCTCCAGAAAGACTTCGGTCCGCTCGACAAGCACATCCAGCTTCCTCACATCGTCGAGTCCCCGGAGTTGCGGACGCATTTTGCCGGCGAGGATGGCCCTGCGGCTTCCTCTTTTCCGGGCGGTGCGCTTGTAAATCCGGCAGCGTTGGCCTTGGGAATTGGGAGCGAACCCTTCCTCGAAAGAATTACACATGCGCTGGCCCATAATTGGTTCAGCGATGAAATGTATCCCACGCCGGAAGCGGTGGTGGGGTTGGGGGAAGGCTTGTCGGAATATGCCACCATAGTGATCGATGAAGCTCGCAAAGGCGAGGCTGCGCGATATCAGCGAGTCATCGACAAGCTGCACGAATACGACGAGGCCCGAAAACGCACGGCCGAGAAACCGCTCGGGTTGCTTGTCGTCACGGATTCGCTCGAACAACGCCGCATTGGTCTTGCAAAGGCGCCGCTCTTTTTTGTCGCGCTGGAAGATCGGTGCGGAGAAGCGCCGGTGCGCGGCGGCCTGCGCGATCTTGTCACACAATTGCGCGGGCAGGAAGTCGGGTACGATGATGTGCGGGCAGCACTCGAGCGCACGACTGGGCAAAGCCTCGCGGAATTATTCCGTGTATGGCTTTACGATAAGAGTATTCCGAGCGACTTTCGCGCGAGATATGAATCTGCTAACGAAACGCGTCCTTAGATGATCCAACACGTACTCGTCAGTCTTGATTCGAGGAGGAACGGTGAAGGAACTCATTTCAACAGAACGCGGCCCCAAGGCAATCGGTCCGTACTCGCAGGCGATTCGAGCGAACGGGTTCATCTTCATTTCCGGGCAGGTCCCGTTTGATCCAGCCACGGGCCAGCTCGTAGAAGGCGACATCGCACGTCAAACGGCGCGCGTCCTTGACAATTTGAAAGCCATCGTTGAAGCAGCCGGCTCCTCGCTCGATCATGCCGTGAAATTGACCGTGTTCCTCAAGGACATGAACGATTTCGCGGCTATGAACGAAGTGTACGCGCGGTACTTTCCGAAAAATCCTCCGGCGCGCTCGACGGTGGAAGTCGTGCGGCTCCCTCGCGATGTCCGCATCGAAATCGATTTGATCGCGATTGCATAAACCATCATGGCGGAGGACACGCGCATCGGCGGAAGAAGCGGGAAATTTCCCGTCACGCGCTGGTCTGCCGTCGTGGCCGCGCGCAGCCAGGATCCCGCCGAGCGATCGCGTGCGTTCGAATCGATCGTCGCGGCCTACTGGAAGCCGATCTACAAATACGTTCGGATCCGCTGGGGAAAATCGAATGAAGACGCCAAGGACTTGACTCAGGATTTCTTCGCGCGGCTCATCGAAAAGGGCACGCTCGAGGATTTCGATCCTGCCAAAGCGCGCTTGCGGACCTTCCTGCGAGTTTGCGCGGACCACTTTGTGGCAAATGATTCCAAGGCCGCCAAGCGCCTGAAGCGCGGCGGCGATGCCATCCATCTCTCGCTCGATTTTCCCGCCGCCGAAGCCGAGCTCGAACGCGCGAAGCCCTCTTTCTCCTCTGCCGCATCGCCTGAAACGATGGACGGCTTCCTCGAAAAAGAATTCATCCGCAATCTATTTGGGCTGGCGGTCGCAGACCTCCGCAATTTTTGCGAGAGCCGCGGAAAGCGGGTTCACTTCCAACTCTTCGAGCGTTACGATCTCGATGACAGTGAATCGCGGCGCACCGGCTACTCTGATCTCGCGAAAGAATTCGGAATCGGCGTCACCGACGTGACGAATTACCTCGCTTTTGCGCGCCGCGAATTTCGCCGCATCGCGCTCGAAAGACTGCGGGGAATGACTTCCTCGGAAGAAGAATTCCGCCGCGAGGCCCGCGCGCTCCTGGGAGTCGAGACGAAATGAGCTGGCTCTCCGACGAAGCCATTTCCCGCCTGCAATCTGCCAGCGCGCTGCCTGACCTCAGCGGCACGCGCTATCGTCTCGTCGAGCGCGTGGGCAGCGGCGGCATGGGCACCGTCTATGCAGCGGAAGACTCCATCCTCGGTCGCCGCGTGGCTCTGAAGATACTCGACCCGCCGGACGCGTCCGGTGAGCTGGCCGAGCGGCTTCGGCGCGAAGCCCACATTCTTGCGCGACTCGAGCACCCGGGAATCGTTCCCGTGCACGATGCCGGGACACTTGCTGACGGCCGAACTTTTTACGCGATGAAGTTTGTCGAAGGCAGGCGGCTCGACCGCTGGATCGAGCGCGTTGATTCGCTCGCGGATCGTCTGCGCATCTTTCAGCGCATTTGTGACGCCGTAGCCTTCGCCCACGCCCGTGGCGTGCTGCATCGCGATCTGAAACTCGAGAACATCATGGTCGGGCCGTTCGGCGAGGTACTCGTAATGGATTGGGGCATCGCAAAAATTCTTTCGCCCCGTTCGGAAGATCTCGAAAAGCCGAAAATTGGTGGACGCACGACGGTATCGGCCGAACTCCCGGTCGCGCCGCCGGTCGAGACCGCACACGGAGCAGTTCTCGGCACCGCTGGCTATATGTCCCCGGAGCAAGCGCGAGGTGAGGTAGAGAATCTCGACGCGAGGTCGGACATTTTTTCTCTCGGCGCAATTCTGCAATTTCTCATCCCAGATTCGGCGGCGCGCCCGCTGGCCGCGATCGCCCGGAAAGCGATGGCGCGCGACCCGGCCGGTCGCTATACTTCCGCCACCGAACTCGCGCTCGACACGGCGCTCTTTCTCGATGGACTCCCCGTTTCTGCATATCCGGAGAATGTCTTCCAAAGAGCGGCGCGCTGGGCGTCGCGATATCGCGTGGCGATTGTCCTGGTTTTGACGTACCTTGTGGTTCGGGCGATTTTGCTCCTCTGGTTTCGGCGGTAGCTGTAAAGGAATCGCGCAAGACGGTTAATAGAATGGTGAGGGCCGTGAAGAGACCCGGTCGCGGAGGAAGATCATGAACAAGGTCGTGTACGGTTTGATCTTGGGCGGCATTTTGGGAATTTTCGACGGGCTCACATCGTGGTTTACGCCTGCCGTACGCGCGCTCCTGCTCCAGATCGTCGTCGGGTCTACGATCAAGGGGATTATCGCCGGGGCGCTCATCGGCTTCTTCGCCCGCAAGGTGAACTCGCTGGCGCTCGGAATTGTGTTCGGTCTTGGCGTGGGGCTCGTGCTCGCTTTCCTTGCGGCGTACATGCAGCACGGTTATTACCCTGAGATTATGCTGCCCGGTGGCCTCGTCGGATTGATCGTTGGCTACGCGACGCAGAAATACGGAAACAGCAATCTCGCGACAACGTCTCGCGCGTGAACTTCCAAAAATTCAGATCTCATTTTATCGTTTGAAAAAAACGAAAGGAGAATTTCCATGTCTCGAGTGATCCATTTTGAACTTCCGGCGGACAATCCCGAGCGAGCCGCCGAGTTCTACAGCAAGGTTTTCGACTGGCAATTTCAGAAATGGGAGGGCCCGCAGGAATATTGGCTGGTGACAACCGGCGCTGATGGCCAGCCGGGAATCAACGGGGGGCTGATGCGCCGACAGCAACCCGGCGCGAGTACCTGCAACACGATTGGCGTCGCTTCCGTTGACGATGCGGTAGCGAGCATCACGAAAGCAGGAGGGAAAAACGTCGTGCCGAAAATGCCGATTCCGGGCGTTGGCTATCTGGCCTATTGCTCAGATACGGAAGGAAATGTCTTCGGCTTGATGCAACCCGACCCGAAAGCCCATTGATTTCCGCGCTGAATCAAGACAAATCCGGTGCCGCGGCGACCCCGCGGCGGCACCGCCTCGCGTTCACACTGCAGTAAGAATCGAATGGCAGAGTCCGGTGCGTGCAACTTCTCGTGCGGAAGGACTTTGTGAGGGAATTGCACCACATTGAAACTTTGTCGGATGCCAGAGGTGTTCCTCGGATACTGATGAGACACGCCATCCGTACAATGTCGGAAATTCCCCTCTATCGAATTGTGTAAGACGCTGTCCCAAGCTAGAGTAAGGGACTCCATGGCTGACTCGCAGTTTGACCTCATTGTCATTGGCAGCGGCCCGGCCGGACAGAAGGGCGCTATCTGCGCCGCGAAGCTGCGCAAGCGCGTTGCGATTGTCGACCGTGCACGCATGATGGGCGGCGTCTGCGTTCATACAGGCACGATCCCCAGCAAGAGCGTGCGCGAAGCAATCCGGCAATTGACTGGATTCACGGCGCAAACATCCTTTGGCAACAGCCTTCGCGGCGGAGGGCGCGTTTCGATCCACGACGTTGCGTTTCGCGTTCAATCCATTGTCGAGCGGGAGACGCAGGTGATTCAGGCGCAGCTCAGGCGGAATGGCGTATCGGTTTTTTCGGGCACCGCGCAATTCGTGGACGCGCACTCGATCGAAGTTACAACTGACACCGGGAAAATCACGATCACCGGCGACCATGTTCTCATCGCCTGCGGCACGCGGCCTGCGCGGAGTCCTGACATTCCGTTCGACGGCAAGCGCATCGTCGATACGGATGAGTTGCCGCAGCTCGACGGCGTGCCTCGCGAAATGATCGTCGTCGGCGCCGGCGTCGTCGGCCTCGAATACGCTTCCTTCATGGCGGCGCTGGGAGCGGAGATCACGTTGATCGACGCGCGGCCGACGGTTTTGGATTTTGTGGACCGCGAAATCGTCGATGCGCTCTGCTATCACCTGCGGCAAATGAGCACCACGTTCCGGCTCGGCGAGAAAGTCACGCGCGTGGGAATCGATCCGCAGCGCGAACGCGTGTTCGCAGAGCTTGAGAGCGGCAAGAAAGTGATCGCTGATGCTCTGCTATACGCTGTGGGACGCCAGGCGAACGGCGATCTGCTTCGGCTGGAAGCGGCCGGCTTGAATGGAGACCCGCGCGGCAAGATCACAGTGAATAAGTGTTTTCAGAGCGATGTCCCGCACATTTATGCGGCCGGCGACATCATCGGCTTTCCCGCACTCGCCAGCACATCCATGGAGCAGGGGCGCCTCGCCAGTTGCCACATGTTCGGCCTTCCGTGCGAGCACATGCCGGAACTGTTTCCTTACGGCATCTATACGATTCCGGAAATCTCGATGGTGGGGCAGAACGAAGAAAAACTCACGCATGACAAAGTTCCTTACGAAGTGGGAATCGCGAAATATGCCGAGCTTGCGAAGAGCATGATGCTCGGCGATGAAACCGGCATGTTGAAACTTCTCTTCGATCGCAACACCCGTAAACTGCTCGGCGTCCACGCCATCGGCGAGCGCGCCACCGAAATCATTCACATCGGCCAGGCCGTGCTCTCCTACGGCGGTTCCATCGAATATTTCCGAGACACGGTCTTCAACTATCCCACTCTCGCCGAAGCCTATAAAGTCGCCGCGCTCGACGGTTTGAACAAGCTGTAGCGCGAGACGGTCAGATACGCAACTTCTCTCGTTCGGCAACCGATACACCTGAAATCAGCAAAAACGATTTAGCCCCTACCACGTCGAATAGTCAGGCTCCGAGAGAACCGAGAAACGAAGCCGGCCCAAAAGTCCGCGTTGGAGGAACGATGAAAAAGGCGATAGCGTCTTCTTTGATGTCATGGTTGCTCGTGATGTGCCTTGCTTTCGGAACTGTCACTCGCGGTAGTGGAGAGACAGGAGTTGCGGTTCAGAAGGTTCAGATCGCCGATGGTATCTATCAGTTCATTACAGCGCCTGATGGCTACGTACCGAACGGCAACTCCGTGGTGATTGTGAACGAAAATGACGTTCTCATTTTCGACACCTTTGCGCGGCCCTCTACCGCCCGCACCGTGCTTGCGGAGATTCGCAAGATCACCGATAAACCTGTGCGTTACGTCGTGAATTCGCACCACCACCCGGATCACTGGTCCGGCAACGAGGTGTATGCCCAGGAGTTTCCCAATCTCGAAATCATCGCGAGCGAGCAATCGCGACAATTCATGCTGAACATCGCAAATGCATGGCCGCCGGTGTTCACGGAAAAACTCCGCAAGGATCAGGCCGAACTCGACAAAGAGTTGAGCACCGGCAAGGATTCGGACGGAACGGCTCTGACCGCCGAGGAACGGCGCAAAGATGAAGACGACGTGCGCCTGGAGCGGGAGTTTGTCGCCGAAGCGATGAGCGTGAAGCGTACTTACCCGACACTCGCGTACGGTGACAGGCTCACACTCCACCATGGCGGGCGTGAATTTCGCTTCATGAGCATGGTCGGGGACGCGACCGGCACCACCGTCCTTTATCTTCCCAGGGAAAAAGTACTGGTGACTGGAGACGTGATTTCGTATCCCGTACCCTATTTCAGTTTTCTGATAAGCCAGCAAGCCAGGAGTCTGAGGACGCTGAGCCAGTTCGATGCCGATGTGATCATTCCCGGCCACGGCCCAGCGTGGCGCGACAAGAACTTCCTGAACTTGGAGGCAGAACTTCTTGAGTCGGTCGTGAGCCAGGTAGGTGAAGCAGTGCGAAAGGGCATGGTGACGGTGGAAGAAATGCAGAAGGTGGTCAACGTAGAACGACTTCGGGTGAAGTTCACTCACGATGACAAAGATTTGAACGATAAATTTCGAAGGTACGTGAATCGTATGGTCGAGAATGCATCCCGCGAGGCTAGGGACGGAAGAAAGTTCGAGTAACAGGGAGGGAGCCAACTTCGGCGGCACGGTCGAGATATTCCGTGGCGCCGTTTTCGATTGTCCGGCGCTCGTCGAAGTTTACAACGTGGCCGCGCTCGACGGTCTCAACAAGCCCTAATTCTCCCGTGGATCGGTTTTGGGGAATGTTTACGCTGAAGGAATTCGAATTCGCGATGGTGGGCCTGGGTGGACTTGAACCACCGACCTCGCCCTTATCAGGGGCGCGCTCTAGCCACCTGAGCTACAGGCCCAACTTACTGAGGGTTAATGTCTTAACAGTTTTGCCGGACTCCTTGAAATAACGACAGAGTCCATTTGGCGTCCGGTACAGATCAAAAATCAGTGAACACCAGCGAAATCCAGACGTTTAACAGCCCCTATTTTAACATCAGCCAACGAATGAGCATAGCGGGTCGTCGTGGTTATTCTGCTGTGTCCAAGCAAGTATTGAATCGTGACAAGGTCTACCCCAGCCCGTACGAGGGTGGGGAACTCCTGCTTGACTGCATCGTACTCGCTTTCCGGAAAAAAGCTGCACCCCTCCTCGCAGCCATTTTCGGGACGAGTGTCTTTCCTAAAGACACCGACAGTTGACCCTCGCCAAGCATCCCCGTAACATTCCCGCCATTGGGGGTACATACGAGTGTGAACATGGAGCGGCAGATCTCCATAAACGCGAAGCCCGAGACGATCACGATCGATACGGCGCAGACTGCGGTGATCGTCGTCGACATGCAGAACGACTTCGGGAGCAAGGGCGGAATGTTCGACCGCGCAGGGGTCGACATTGCTCCCATCCAAAAGGTTGTTGAGCCTATTTCAAGTGTGCTTGAATCGGCGCGCCGTGCGGGTATGAAGATCATTTATCTAAAGATGGGCTTTCGTCCGGATCTTTCCGACGCCGGTCGTGCGGATTCTCCAAACCGGCTGAAGCCTTCGCGTCTGCGATATGGAGACGCAATGCGCGCTCCGGATGGAACCGAGGGCCGGATTCTGATTCGAGATACATGGAACACGGAGATTGTAGATGGGCTCAAGCCTCAATCTGGGGACATTATCCTTTACAAGACTCGCTTCAGCGGCTTTTATCAAACCGGATTGGATAACATCCTCAAGACACTGAACGCCCGCTATCTCGTGGTCACCGGATGCACCACCAGCGTGTGCGTGGAATCTACCGTCAGGGACGCGATGTTCAGAGATTACTCCTGCTTGCTCCTCGAAGACTGCATGGCCGAGCCGATCGGGAATGTCGGTAACAATTTCGCAGGAAGCAATCATGAGGCGTCGCTTCTGGTGATCCAAGCGCTGTTTGGTTGGGTTTCCCGCTCGGACGAGTTCATTGGGGTTCTCGAGCGGCTCGCCGGACGAACGTCGGCACCGCGAGCGTAGGAAACGCACTTTTTGCTCGTTTCCAGCTGCGTAGCGCCATGCCTGCCGGCTGTATGGTCCGACCCCGTGCTAGCGGACGGAGAGCGAAGGAGACAATTACACCGGTGACGGACCGGATATTCGCGCACTCAACTGCCGCGCTTTACGATCGCTACATGGGTCCGCTTTTGTTCGAGCCCTATGCGAAGCTCGTCGCCGAGCGCTGCGCGGTCCTCCACCCAGATCGCATCCTCGAGACTGCTGCCGGCACCGGTATTGTCACCCGGGCGGTACATCGGGCGGCTCCCGGGGCGCAGGTCGTCGCCACGGACATCAATCCCGCGATGCTTGAGTTCGCAACACAGGCGCTGCGCTCCAAGCATGTTTCGTTTCAGCTCGCGGATGCACAAAATTTACCGTTCGCCGACGGAAGCTTCGACCTCGTCCTCTGTCAGTTCGGAGTGATGTTTTTCCCCGACAAGATTCGCGCGAACCAAGAAGCGCGTCGTGTGCTTCGTCCCAACGGCCACTACCTGATAGTCACATTCAACCTTCTTGACTTGAACCCGATACCGAAAGCTGCAGAAGACGCGGTCAGTGCGCTTTTTGCCCACGATCCATTTGACTACATGGAGCGTGGCCCTTTCTGCTACGCCGATCCGGCGCGGATCAAGCACGATCTCCTTGCTGCCGGCTTCACTGACGTCGAGATCGAGACGATCAAGTTGTCGAGCCGCGTGAATTCGCGCGATGCTGCTCAAGGCTTCGTGTTCGGTTCTCCGTTCCGGTCAGAGATCGAGCGACGGGACCCATCAGCTCTTGGCCGCGCTGCTAAGGCTGTTGCTCAGGCACTCGTACGATGGGACGGCAAAGACGCCCCGATGTCAGCACATCTCGTTACCGCTAGAACTTCCGTCCCAACGTAATCACGTCGGGACCGTGACTGTTGATATGGTTGGGTAGCAGTTAAGGTCTGGACGTTTGAACTCCCAGCGGGGCGGAATTGTGAAGCGCTACGAGCAGCCATGACCCCTCCCGTTTGACCTGACCAGCCCCCTGTTTCCGCACACGTCATACTACGACATCCGGATTGCTGACAGCCTCGCTGGTGGAGAGACCGTCGCCGCCGTGGCTGTGGGAAAGTGGGAAACGCGGAGCGTTTTCCAAGATGGCGAAGCCACCGTCTTTTCCACAGCCTTTTTCCCCGCCGCTTTCGCGCGCGAACTCTTCCGGAGTTCGATACCCCAAACTGCTGTGTGGCCGCTCTTGATTGTACTCCGTCCGCCAAGCCGCGATCTTCCGCCGCGCTTCGAACAGATTCCCGAACCAGTTCACACGCAAGCATTCGTCCCGCAGCTTGCCGTGAAAACTCTCTACCTGCCCGTTCTGCATCGGCCGCCCCGGTTGGATGTGCACCAACTCGATCCTGCGTTCGATACACCACGCCACGCCTAAACCCTCAACCTCTCCTTTAGAGTTCTTCTCTCGATACTCTTCGATGACAGAGCGTCCTCCGGGGCCGGGACGCCAAATTTCTGTGCCCTCACCAGCATCACCCTTGGGCGTCTGTGGAGTAGGCGGGTAACGTACTTTGATCGACCACGTTCCCAACATGAAGTTTTGCACTTCAGGACCGGGCATAGTGAGCTTTTGCTCGGGTTCTTGCGCCGCGACGGTCGCCGCGTACAGACTGGTCACCAGAATGAAGTAGCCAACGAATTTGGTCATTTGCGCCCCCTCCGCGATGTCGGGAATTGTACCCGTTTCGCGCTAGTACTAACTACACTGAGGCGGCAACAGAACCTGCGATTCCTACCTGTGATTCCTATCTGTGTTACGGGCAAAACACTCGGAAAGACGGCCTTCTATTCGCTGTAAGCTGTTGTATCTTGTAATCGCGGTAGGTTGACACGGTAGAGGTCTGCGGTTCGAGCCCGCACGGGCGTACCAATCCATCCTACCGACCTGGTCGTCCTTGACGTTTCCTTTGTTTGGACTTCCGGAAGTTTCAGATACCTGCGTAGTAGGTCTTGTTGTAGGTTCGACTCCGATTCGGTCCCCCAGAATGATCTCCTCGGCGTTCTGTTTCAACTCATCGCGTGGGTGACGGTACCCGCAAACCCAAGTTTCACCTTACTCACACGTGCTTTGTGCTGCGCAACTTAAATTCGCAGACCTTATAGCCCAAACACATGTGATTTGGGGCAAACAAGAAAGCAAGAAATTGAAAGATTTCAGTTAAGAAGGCGAATTCCTGACAGGAACCGGTTCTCACTTTCAGGATTGCCGACTACCTTCCCCAGTTCAGTATTTGGCTGTCTCTTCTTAGAACCGAAGCTTCACGGGTGTCATGGTGATATCACATGTGTGAGTAGCGCCACTGACGTGGATTGTTTCCGGGCATGCCGTCGCACGGACACCATTGCCAAGACTCCCTCATTCAATGGCCGCTCGCGATTTAGTGATTTCACGGAGCAGTTGCTCCATTCTTGCGTGGAGACGTTCGTGCGTCCCGGCGCCCATTTTCTCGAACTCAATTCGTTCGAATTCCCGGGCGAGCCGCTCTTGTTCTTCAGGCGTAAGAAGGTTTTCCGCCATCTGGAAGAGGACGTTATTTTCTTTTTCGATATGCTCGCGTAAGAGATTCGTGTACTGGGCTGCAGCCTGGGCCCATCGCCGTCCTGAGGGCCCGGCGATGTCCTGTGCCGGCGAGGAAGCGAGTTCCATCTCACGAACAAGCTCTCGGCCGCGGTCGTGTTCATGAAGCATGACGCCGATAGGACCGCAGTCCCGGGCCATCCCTTTTTTCTCGAGCAATGGAAACAGCAGGTCTTCTTCCTTGCCGTGATGGCAACGGTCGGCGAAGAGCCGGAAGAATTCGAGAAGTCCGTCGAGCGTGCTGGAGGGGACTACTTCACCCCGGATGAGCCTTTGCCGGACTTCGTCGGTGGCGTCGAGCATCTTCAAGATGGCGTCGTGCTCTTTGCGCAGGATTTCGGTTGCAAACATGATGTGGCCTCCTTTTACGCGCTACGTTTTATCGACCAAGAAACGGGCTTGGGCTCCGTTGCGTTGGAGCCCTTTGATGAGATGCTCAGCGAACTCCTCGCTGATCTCAACAGAACTTGCCGCGCCGCGCGGATCGAACCAGTAGGGAATCCAATTAAGTGAGCCGAGGATTGCAAAAGTAGCCAGTTTGGGATCGACGGCCCGGAAGATCTCTTTTTTGATTCCCTCCCCGATAATGCGCCGAATACCGCGGTCAAAACGATCACGTTTTGCGATCACCCTCTTTCGCCGGGATATGGAAAGCGCCTGCACATCCATGGTTAACGCCGTTCCGCGCAATTCGTCGATCATCATGTGCACGAAAGAGACGATAATGCGCCGCAATTTTTCCTGGGGCGGGTGGGTACTGCCTTCGACCTTTTTTAGCATTTTCAGCAGAAGGTCCAGGGCGTATACGTGGCAAGCAAAAAGGATGTCTTCTTTGTCCCTGAAGTAGTAATAGAGGTTTCCTTTAGTCATATGGAGCGCGCTGGCGATTTCATCGACGCTCGCTCCGTAGTAACCGCGCCGGCGGAAAGCAGCGGCAGCACTCTTGAGGATTTCCAGACGCGTTTCATCATTCCGATGGGACCGGGCTGTCATTCTGAATCTCCCGCGGAGGAAACTCGAGAAAACGTGACGAAATCACAGGAATTCTGTGGGATTCTAATGCCGCACGCGGTACAGCCCAAAACCCTGAGGACTTTTCTTATGGCACCTGAATATTCAAGCATCGTCTGTGAGATTCGAGACAGCGTGGCAAGGATCACCCTGAACCAGCCACCCTTAAACATTTTTGACATCCCCATGATCGGAGAGTTGTATAGCGCTCTCACGCGAATCCATTCGATGAGTGGCGTGAAAGTTCTGGTTATCGGCCACCAGGGCAAGGCGTTTTCGGCAGGTGTCTCCATCAAAGACCATGCGCCGGATAAAGTCGGGGAAATGCTTGAAAAGTTTCACGGGATGTTCCGTCTTCTCGATTCCCTTGCCGCGCCCAGCCTGGCGCTGGTCGACGGCATGGCCTTGGGTGGCGGCTGCGAATTCGCGGTCTTTTGCGATATGGTTATCGCCTCGGACCGGGCCACCTTCGGCCAGCCGGAAATCAAGGTCGGAGTTTTTCCCCCTGTGGCTGCGGTCCTTTTTCCACGCCTCATCGGCCGGAACCGGACATTGGAGCTGCTGCTTACCGGAGAGGTTGTCGATGCTGCGGAAGCCAAGGAGATGGGCCTCGTGAATAGGGTGCTTCCCGCAGCAAGCTTTCGCGAGAAGGCGGACGAATTCATCAACAAGCTCACGTCGTTGAGCGGCCCGGTGCTGAGACTGACGAAGCGCGCCGTGGACCGAGGCCTGTACGGGAGTGTGAGCGAGGGCATCAAGGACGTGGAGCAACTCTATCTCGGTGAGCTCATGCAAACAGAAGATGCCCATGAGGGCCTGAGCTCTTTTCTCCAAAAACGCAAGCCTGTTTGGAAAGAGAAATAGAGCCGGAGACCCGGCACTTTGAAACGGGCGAGTTGGAGTTTTGAGAGTCAGGTTTTTTTTCTGCGAGTGTAAATCGTCTTGAATCTTGAAATGATGAGAGAGTGACAATCTTCACAATCGTCCTTGAGTTCTCCAGAGTGCAGCGATTCCGCCCGCACCTCGTACCCCAACTGGAAATACAGCTCGGTGACCTCCTGAACTCGTTGAGCATCGGCCGTGAAGCGGCGTTCCCATCCTTCAGCGACCAGCGCGGGGTCGGCCCGAAGCTCGGCATCGGAGAAGAATCTCTTTCCCGGGTCATCAAATGGACCTTCTATTTTCACAATCTTCGACATCACGCACCCTTCGGCAATCAGTTTGGCACCTGAATTCCCGCATCATGGCGGCCGCCGTCAGCGGGGAGATTCAGCTTTTGCACCCGGCGTTGCGCAAGAATGGCCGCGCCCAACGCACTCACGAACTGAACGAGGTTTTCCGGCGGAACATTCACTTCCGCCTTAAGTTGATCGCGCACCACGCGCGCCATCGTCTCGAATCGCAGGATTCCGCCGATCAAGGTGAACTCAGGCTCCATCTGAACGCGCTTCATCAACTGCACCGAGCGATCCACGAGTGAAGCAATCGCGCCGTGCATGATGTCGGCCGGTGCGCACCCCAGCGACAATTGATTGATCACTTCAGATTCGGCAAAAACGGCGCAGACACCGGAAATCGCCACTTGCTGCTTGGAAGTCGCCACCAGTGGACCAATCTCCGTCGTTCCATAACCCATATAGCGGGCCGTCTTTTCCAGAAATGCGCCGGTTCCGGCAGCGCACTTGTCGTTCAGGCGGAATGACTTAACCTTGGCCGAATCATCGATCCGGGTGGCTTTCATGGTCTGGCCGCCAACGTCGAGAATCGTATGCGTTCGCGGGAAAAGGAAGGTTGCGCCGCGAGCGCTGGCGGTCAAGTCCGTCACTTGAGCATCGCTGAATGTCACCATGTGACGTCCGAAGCCGGTGGCCACGATGTAGGAAATGTCAGATTCCGCGAGCCCCGCATTCTCCAAAGCACTCTGGTAGACCTGGCAGGCCACTTCAGCGAGCTTGAAGCCCGTGTTGTTCAAAACGTGAGCGAGGATCTTGTAATGCTCATCTATGATGACGGCTTTGGTGTAAGTGGAGCCAACGTCAATTCCGGCAGCACAAATCATGACGGCCTCCCGGTGGCGGCCGGCGCGCGACCCGCCAGCACATGATCTAAAGCGAATAACGCGGCCCCCAGTGCACCCATGAAGTGAGAATCTTCACTCACGTTCAACCTGGCGCCGAGACCCTTTTGAAGCGCTTCAATCATCCCGATGTTGCGCGCCACTCCGCCCGTAAAGGTGATCGCCTCTTCGACCCCTACGCGCCGCAGCAGCCCGATGGAGCGCGCGGCAATTGATTGGTGAACTCCCTGGAGGATGTCTTCAATCTTTTTCCCCCGGCCCAGCCAGGAAAGCACTTCAGATTCCGCGAAAACAGTGCAAGTGGTGCTGATGCGCACGGGCCGCTCGGAACGCAGCGCAGTGGGACCTAATTGATCCAGGGGAATGTCGAGAGCACTGGACGCCGCTCCCAAGAATCTTCCCGTACCGGCGGCGCACTTGTCATTCATGCAAAAATCCACGATTTCGCCCGACGGCCGGACCCGAATGGCCTTGGTATCCTGGCCACCCATGTCGATTACCGTGCGTGTGTCGGGAAACATGTGGACTGCTCCACGGCCGTGGCAACTTATCTCGGTCACCTGAGTGTTTCCGAAGGTGACGCGGTAACGGCCGTAGCCGGTCCCAATCACATACTCGACTTCTTCTTCGTCGACTTTCGCGCTCTTGAGCGCCTGTGCGAATGCTTGCTCGGCAGCAATCACAACGTTCGCTCCCGTATCCATCAGCGCGCGGCCAACGATGTTCTTCGCCTCGTTGATCACGATGGCTTTTGTCTGGGTGGACCCGACATCGACTCCGGCGGCGTAGGCCATTTTCGTTTTCCCCTCCGTGCGGAATTCTTCCTCCTCAGCGGGCGGCGGCCTCCTGTTGCTTGCGGGATGCAAGGCCTTCGAAAAAAGCATCGATCCGATTCTTCATCTGGGCCTCTCCTACCACACGGCGGTCCATCATGTCGGACTCGATGAAGAGGCTCGGGATGTCGCGAGCGGCCATCAGCGCGCGGCGATTGTCAGCCAATCCAGTGGAGGTGGTCCGGCAACTCTTGATGGGATGGTAGACGACGCCGTCCAGGTGGAAGGTGTCGACCATTTCGATGATCGCGCGGTCCTGGTAAAACATGCTGTCCATGGCGTCGCGAACGCTGATGAGGACGCCTTCCGCCAGGCTTTCCAGCGGACGCGAGACGTCGTACTCAAAACCAAGATTGGCGCCGCCGGAGGCGAACCACAGGTAGGTCGAGTGGACAAACGTTCCGCCCCATTCCGTAAAGAGTTCGTTGAACCTGCGGAAGATGGGATAGCAAGGAACGCCAATGAAGGTCAGACGGTACTTCTCTTCCGTCAGGGTGCCGATGCCGTGGGCGGCTTTGTAGGCCATTTCCTCGACCAGGTCGGTGAAAAAACGGCCGCCCTCCGGCGCCCCGCGAAAGCCATTTGTGACACCGAGGTAAATGGTTCCATCGGTCAGTGCGTTGAATAACGATGGCCGGGTCTTGTTGAACTCCAGGACTTGCTTCCATCCGCGGGACATTTCGTTGGTGTAGCCCATCACTTCGCGGAGCCGATCGATATCGAACTTGATGCCGGTGACGCGTTCGCAGAGCGCGATCAACTCGGTAATCTGGGCTTGCACATAGCGCCGGTCATTTTCAAAGTCCGGGTCGCCCGGCCAAGTCTGCGTTCCGGCGGCTCGAGTGCCAGGTACGTCGAGCGTGAAGATCGGAATGTGATACATCCGCTCCCAGATCTCCGCCCACTTGATGTAAGTGTTGCAGGCGTTGGTGAGCACGGCGATCGAGGGTTTCGGGATGCGGCCCATCGGGTGTTCTCCGCCGCGAAGTTGGACGGCAACGTCGGCCTTCACATAGCCGCAGATATCCGGCGAGTAGCCGTAATCTTCGGCTTGGTTGAGGTACTCATGCGCCACGCGGCGTACCGCCGTTTGGAGGGAGTTGATCTCCGGAAAAACGACGGGCAGGTTGAAGGTGCGCAAGATTTCACACATGCTACCCATTACGAAAACGTAGGCCGAAGGGCTGCCCTGCTCCGCCGTGCGGTTCAGTTCCGCAAACCATTGGCGGAAGAGATCGGCCCCCTCACGATTGCCCCGGCCAACAATGCTATTTTCCTGTTGTCGATCGCCCATCGCCTGATCCTTCCTTAATTGAATAGAATGTTCTCGACGAAAGTCTCGAGCTGAATCTCCATGTGTTCAAAAGTCGTCATTTTTTCTTCGAACTCACTGATGAAATAGGGAATGCCGGCCTTATCGAGGGCGTGGAGGTAAGTGACCTGTTCTTCCAGGCCGGGCTCGCACATTTTCGCCGCGGTCAGGATGGCCGCGTCCGCGCGTGAATTCCTGATGCGTTCGAGCAGCATCTGCTCCTTGGGCTTGCGAAGATCATGCTGCACCGGGCTGTAGGAGCTTTTTTCGAGGTAGGCGTGCGCCAGATTGTAAAGCGGGTCGCCATTTATGGGAACATCTTCCCAAATCCACCGCAGGCCGATCAGCAGGTCATCGTCAACGACGTAGCAGGAGCGTGCGATGGCGCGAATCAGGTCGAGCGGGGGCTGTTCGCAGAAACCGCCTTCGAAAACGATGCGAATCTTGTCTTGTTTCTTGTTGGGGCGCGCGGCGATCAGAGGTAGGACAGTTTCGAGAAGTTCGTTGTGCTCCTCCCGCTGGACCAGTCCGCCGATTGAGAGCAAAACATAGGCTTCATCCGCGGAAATGAGCCAAGGCGTGTCACGCTTGATGGCGTATAAATCGCGGAGCAGAGAGCGGTTGCGGTTGTAGATTTCGAGGGAGCGGCGCAGGTCGTCTTCCTTGACGGGGCGGCCTGCGATGGCCTCGACACTCCGCTGTAGCCGCGCATATTCATTCCGCAGATAGGTGACGGCGGCCGCGGAATTCGCATTCTGCGGAAGATAGAGAATCTGACAAGGATATGGGAAATTGCGGCCCCATACCGCGCCCAGGTTGCGCGCAGCATCACAGATCGGGTGGGTAACAAACATCTCGAGTTCGACGCGCTTGCTCAGGGCCAGCTCGAGAGAAGTCTTGAGAATCGAACAGAGGTAAGAACCGAATCGCGAGTCGGCCTGCACCGCTTCGATCTGAGCGCCGCGCACTTTGAACGGCAGGATCCCTGCAGCATTGACGATCTCTTCCGGGAAATAGACCTGAAAATGACCTACGACCTTCCCGCCGGATTCACGCCAGCGGCGTACCGTGGGAAAGCTCATGTCTTCGAGCAATTCTCTGCATTCGTACAGGATTTCCTCGAGCGGCTTACCGCGCCAAGCGTCAAATAGGCGGACGGTCATGACAGAAACCTGCCTTTTTCAGCGCTTTTGCGCTGTGTTCGACATTGTGGAGCCCGGCCGTAGGGAGAACAGAACATTGATGAACTCACTTTGACGCGATCACCGGTTGCGCGACCCAGGGAGCAATTTCGCGGACGAGTTCTTCGCTCCAGCGCGCACCTTGGGCGAGCCTTTGGCGCAGACGGATGAAATCCACCTCGCGCTCGTCTTTGGTTCCGTAATGAAAAGCGCGGAATCCCGCGTTGGCTTCGGTCATCATGTTGAGGGATAGCCAGGCGCGATTGCTTTCCCGATTCCTGTCCCAGTGTTCGAGTTTGTGCTTGCGGAGGCTCTCGATGGTCTTGACCAGGCAATCCGGCATGGTATAGAGGAGTTTTGTGCACATCTTCTCCACAGCCTCATCGAGCAGGGAGAGGTCCACAGTGCCCTTGGCTAACAGCCTTTTCCCTTCGTCGCGGTGTTCTGCGGTCTTCCAATCGCCAAACACGATTCGTCCGTATTCGTCCAATACGCGATCTGTCACCACCAGAGGATTTGCTACCCATCTGCCGTCAACCTTCAAGGCAGGAACAATTTGAGTCAAACCACCTTGCCAATAGAAGCGGTGCGCGCTCCACGGCTCGCAAAGAGATCCGCTATACATGGCCCGCTCGATCCCCACATAGATGGGAAGAAAATCGGTGCTTCCGCCATCCGGAGCAGAACCATGTTTTGGCCCGGCCTGGCTAAAAATGGCGAGATCACTCGCAATCGAAAAATCGCACGCCATTCCCACTTCCTGGCCGCCCCCGACGCGCATTCCATTCACCCGGCAAATCACCGGCTTATCGCATTGCAGAACGGTCGTGACCATGTCGTTAAAAAGACGCATGTATTGACGATATTCCGCAGGTGCGCCGGCGTAATACTCCGCATATTCGCGCGTGTTTCCGCCGCTGCAGAATGAGCGCGTTCCTGCTCCCGTCAGAACTACGGCCACAGCCGCCCGATCATTGCTCGCCCCCCGCAAGGCTAGAATCACTTCTTTGACCATGGAGGCGGTGTAACTATTGAGCTCGCCCGGATTGTTCAAAGTGATCCAAACGTTGTGGAGACCCTCAGCCTGCTTTCCGGCGCGATCGCGTGCGGGTCGTCGCTCAATCAAGATCTCTCGTGGAGCAAGGTCTTCGACAAGATTGTGATTTTTCACCGGGCTGCCTCCCATCAATGTATTTGCTCACAGCGGCCGGGCTGCAGAATCACCCGTCGCCGCAATGCATGCTTTGCCACTGCTTCGATGATCGCCGGAGCTTCGTCGAGCTTATGCAGCTCAATAAAAGGAGATAAGATGACTTTTCCTTCGAGGACTAGGCGAAGTGCAGCGGGGTATTGATCTGGCGGACAACCCCAGTTGCCACGCGCGGTCGCATCGAAGGCCATAAGGTTGGAAAGACGCAATTCGATCGGCTTGGGAGTGAAGCCCACCACAGCGAGATAAGCACCGTAATCCATCAGCCCAAAAGCGGTGCTTTGACCCGCGGGCGTGCCGCTCATTTCAAAAATCTTCAGACCGATCCCTTTACGAGCGGAACCTTTACCGAAAGTGCGTACCGCAGCCTTCAAGCCCTTCAAGTCGGTAGAGCTGGCATCAAGAACCAGCCCGGCACCGTGTTGCGAGACAAGATCGAGTCGCGCACGGTCCACGTCAATCGCCACCACAGCCGCACCCAAGGCGGCCCCAATCTGGACTGCGAATCCTCCAACTCCACCAGCGCCAACGATGACGGCCAGATCGTCAGGTCCAAGCCCTGACCTTCGGATCGCTTCGTAAGGAGTTGTCACCGCGTCCGCTACAACGGATAGCATCTCGAGCGTGATGCCCGATGGGAGAACGTCGGGAATGGCACATAGGCCGCGGGAAGGAACCAGGACGTGAGTGGCGAAGCCGCCGTCGCCGTCATTGCCAGGCATGAACTGCTGGCGACATATGGTCGCTCGTCCAGCACGGCAAGCCGGACACTCTCCGCAGGAAATCACTGCGGGAACGATCACGGATCTCCCCAACCAGTTTCCGGCTTTTTCGCCCGCCACAACTACGCGTCCGGAAATTTCGTGCCCGAGAATGAGTGGGAGCTGATGGCGCGTGGGCACACCTTCGATAGCAAACCCGACATCTGTGTGGCAGACACCGCATCCAGCAACCTCGACGACGACTTCGTCAGGTCCGGGTCCAAAAGTCGGGAGTTCAACTCGCTGCAGAGGGATGTTCGAAGCCTTCAATTGGAAGCCGTACCCTCCCGGAACGCACGTCACTGTGAACCTCTTTCCATCCCCCGCTATTGCAAACACGATAGAGTCGAAACTCACAGGAAGCAGTGATTTAGGTCACCGGCCTATGTGACTGGCGCACATTGAGGCCAGATGCAAGCATAACTTCTTCTTTTCTAAGGGTTTGGGGCACAGTCGGGAATTAAACAAACGTTCAAAAATGTGTTCTGAATCTCCGGTGTATCCCTGAAATTCAGTAGGCATAAGGTTCTTTGCCATTTTGAGAATCAAACGATTGTTCAATGAATTGAGATGTGAATACGAACCCATCGACTGCTCGTTTTCTGTTTTGACCAGTGTTGAACCGCCCCTCGGAGGATTGCCGCGATTTTTTGCACCCTCCCTCCTGTGAAAATTTCACGCCAATAAACTATTGACACGTCCTTCGGGCGATGTATGATTATGCAGTCGTATGCATATTCACGCATAAACTTACATG
>JBAWGF010000157.1:0-3005 GCA_049592615.1 Candidatus Acidiferrales bacterium | reverse complement strand
GCCGATGGCGGCGCTGTCCGTGAAGCCCGGCTTCACCATGACGTAGCTCTCTTCGCGCAACTGCGCGAGAAACGTGCGCAGGGTCGGCTGCATCTTCTGCATGTAGAGCCGGTTCATGATTTCATTTTCGACTTTTTCAAGCGGCTGCAAGCCGGCCTGGTAGTGATCGATCACCTTGAGAATTTCGAATCCGGTTTTCGTTTGAATGACGTCGGTCACCTGGCCCTTGTCCATTTTGAAGACGACGTCTTCGAGTTGTTTCGCGAGCTCGCCCGGCTTGAACGCCCCGAGGCCTCCGCCGTCCTTCGCGGTGCTGCCTTCGGAGTAGCGCTTCGCGAGCTCGTTGAAATCCTCGCCCTTCTGGACACGGTTGTGGTAGTCCTCTGCCTTTCTCTGAATTGCGGCGGCTTCCTCGGGAGTTTTTCCTGCGGTGCTGAGAAAAATCTCAGCGAGCAAAACCTGCTCGGGCCGGTTGAATTCCTGCTTGTGTTCCTCGTAATACTTCGTCACTTCTTCCTTGGGAATATCGATGTGCGAGCCCACTTCGCGGCGAATCACTTCCTGCGTGAGAAGATTGTTGCGAAGCTGCAATTTGTATTCTTCCCAAACGATGCCCTCGGATTCGACCGCCTTTTCGAGATCTTCCATGCTGGCGAGGTTGTTCTGCTTGCGGACTTCATCGAGGCGCTTGATGACGTCCGTCTCAACGCTCAAGCCCATGTCCTTCGCGCGCGAAACGAGCAGGTCCTGGTCGATCAGGTCACGCAACAAATCCTTCGAGCGGTCCTTGTATTCCTGGTCGATGCGATCGGCCGAGCAGCCTCGGCAGTCCTGCGCGATTTCCTTGTGCAGGGTCTCGTCCGCCTTCTGAAAATCGGAGAGCGTGATGATATCGTTATTCACGCGGGCGATGATCTGCTCGACGATTACGCCTTTGGATTGAGGCAGGGTCGCCGCGGGTATAAGAAGGATCGCAGCACAAACAGCCAAGAAGGGGTTTTTCATAGTTTTCACTCGACCGAAAGTTTATCCCTACGATTGTAGTTGGAGCAATACGTTTCTCGCAGCGCCCATGGCCCCGCCGGATTCGCTCTTCCAGTCGAGCCAGAGGACGCCCGTTGGGTCCAAGCGCATGCCGCGGCGTTTGCGAATTAGTTTGACGAGGCGCTCCGGGCCCAGCGGCGTATCGTCATAGAATTTGATGGCGACTTGGTCGCCGCGGCGGTCCACCGAGGCAACCAGGAGCTTTTCCGCGAGCGCTTTCAGCACGGCGTAATCGAGCAGATTCTCGACCGCCGGAGGCGGGGGACCGAAGCGGTCTTCCAGCTCGCGGCGGACTTCCTCCCGCTCGGAATCCGAGGTTACGCCGGCGATTCGCTTGTAAATGCGCAAGCGCAGGTTCTCGCTTTCAATGTACTCAGGTGGGATGCGTATTTCCTGCCCGAGGTTGAGTGTGGCGCGACGCTCGGGTGCGACCGCTTCACCTTTTCGCTGAGCGACGGCGCGCTCCATCATCTGGCAATACATGTCGAAGCCGACAGCTTCGATGTGGCCGTGCTGCTCGCTGCCGAGAATGTTGCCCGCGCCGCGCAGCTCGAGATCCAGCGCGGCGATACGGAAGCCAGCGCCGAGGTCGCTGAATTCCTTCAGAGCGGCGAGACGCTGGCGCGCGATGGGGGTGAGCGAAGCTTCGTGAGGGACGAGCAGGTAGGCGTAGGCGCGCTGATTGGACCGGCCGACGCGGCCGCGAAGCTGGTACAACTCGGCGAGGCCGAAGCGGTCAGCGCGATTGATCAGAATCGTGTTGGCGCGCGGAATGTCTAGGCCATTTTCGATAATCGTGGTGGAGACGAGGACGTCGGCTTCGTCGCGGATGAATTTCAGCATCACTTTTTCGAGTTCCCTTTCCTTCATCTGTCCGTGACCGACGACGACGCGCGCCATCGGTACAAGACGCTTCACGAGTGAAGCGAGCGAGGCGATGGATTCGACGCGATTGTGAACGAAGAAGACCTGGCCGTCGCGCGCCATCTCTTCCTCGACGACGCGCTGAACCAGCGTCTCGCTGAACGGCGCGACGGAGGTTTGAATCGCGAGGCGGTCCTTCGGCGGCGTTTCGATCACGCTCATGTCACGCAGGCCGACGAGAGACATGTGCAGCGTGCGCGGGATGGGAGTGGCGGACATGGTGAGGACGTCCACGTTTTTGCGCATCTCCTTCAATCGCTCTTTGTGCGCGACGCAAAAGCGCTGCTCTTCGTCCACGACGAGCAAACCGAGGTCCTGAAATTTAACGTCGCGCGAAAGCAGGCGGTGGGTGCCGATGACCACGTCCACCTTCCCTGCTTCCAGCTCTTCGAGAATTTTCTTCTGCTCCTTCTCCGTGCGGAAGCGGCTGAGCATTTCGATGCGCACGGGAAACGCGGCAAAGCGGCGGCGAAATGTTTCGTAATGCTGAAACGCAAGAACCGTGGTCGGAGCGAGAACGGCGACCTGCTTCGAATCCTCGAGCGCTTTGAACGTGGCGCGCATGCCGACTTCCGTCTTGCCGTAGCCGACGTCGCCGCAGAGCAGACGGTCCATCGGAAGCGGCGATTCCATGTCGCGCTTCACGTCTTCGATGGCGCGCGCCTGGTCCGGGGTTTCCTCGTATTCAAAAGCGTCCTCGAATTCGCGTTGCCAGTTGGTGTCCTTTGGGAATGCGTGGCCGGGCGAGGTCTTGCGCTCGGCGTAAAGAGCGAGAAGTTTTTCCGCCATGTCGCTGACGGATTTTCGGACGCGCGACTTGCGCGATTCCCAGATGGTTGTGCCAAGGCGGTCGAGAGCCGGCGCGGCGCCGCCGAGCGATTGATATTTTTGAACGAGATCGAGCCGAGCAAGCGGGACGTAGAGCTTTGCTTCTCCCGCGTAACGCAGCAGCATGAATTCGCCGTTCGCGCCTTCGACCGCAACCTGCCGCAATCCTTCGAATTGCCCGATGCCGTGATCCACGTGCACGACGTAAT
>JBAWGF010000156.1:0-2799 GCA_049592615.1 Candidatus Acidiferrales bacterium | reverse complement strand
AGAATGGCAATTCGTTTCATGCGCGCTTGATTTTATAGGATGGCATCGCGGATGAACACAAATTAACGCAGAGGAAGGTCCACAGAGAAGAGGATCACCCGACGGCGCCGCGCCTGAGCTCCAGAATTATTTCAAGTCGAGGAAGTAATAGAGAACCCAAACGACCGGTGCGGCGAGGATCAGACTGTCGATTCGATCGAGCATGCCGCCGTGGCCGGGGAGAAGGCCGCCGGAATCCTTCACGGCGGCGCCGCGTTTGTAAGCAGATTCGATGAGGTCGCCCATTTGCCCGGCGACATTCGCAAGGCCCGCGATGAATAGCAGGGTGACAACGTCAATCTCAATCCAGTGCGCGAAAATTCCGGCGACAATCAGCGATGCGGCGAAATTTGCAATCGCGCCTTCCCAGGTCTTTTTCGGGCTGAGCGCCGGAGCCATCGGGATGTGCCCGAGGAAGCGGCCGACGAAATAAGCGAGCATGTCTCCCGCCCAAACCAGGACCAGCGTAAAGAGAACGAGTTGGCGGCCGACGCGCGGAATTCCGTCGATCCGGACGAGAAAGCTGAACGGCAACGCGATGAAGAGAAGCCCGGCTGAGCCAATGGCGAGCGCGGGCAAAATATCCTGAAGCGGCCGCGACGTCGCGATGCCGATTACGACTGCTCCCAGAACGAAGGCGAGAAGCACAAATTCGAGCGGCAGGGCCGTGAGGGGTGTTCTCAGGACGGCGGTCTGACGCCCGAAAGCAATGTCAAACCCCAAAGGCCGGACGATGGCGATGCCGGCCGGAAATTGCGCGTAGAAGAAAACGGCGGCGCAGAAGATTGTCCACTTGCGAAACGCGCGCAGGCCGTGGCGGTCGCCCAATGCGAAGAACTCCCAGAGCGCGAGAATTGCAACCAGGGCGGCGAAAATGGCAAGAAGCCACACCGGCCCCCACCAGACGAGCGCGACGACGAATGGAATCAGAACGACAGCCGTCAGGATGCGCTTGAGCATTCGGCGTCAGCCTCGCCCCGAACGGTCGCTTCCCTGGGCAGTTGCGGCGCGCTCGCGCGGCGAACCGAGGCCGCCGTAGCGGCGTTCGCGCTTCTGGAAATCGACCAGCGCTTCGAGCAGCCGCGCGCGCGAAAAATCGGGCCAGAGCGTTTCCGTGACGTAAATTTCGGCGTAGGCGATTTGCCAGAGGAGGAAGTTGCTGACGCGCATTTCGCCGCTCGTGCGAATCAGGAGATCGGGATCGGGCAGACCGGCGGTGTAGAGATGCTCGGAGATGGTTTGCTCGTCGGCGTGGAATGCGGAGAGACCGTTCGAGCGAACGTGGTCGAGCATGGCATTGAACGCGTCCACTAGCTCGGCACGGCCGCCGTAGTTAAGCGCGACGACGAGCTTCATGCCCGTGTTGCGCGCGGTGAGGCGCATTCCATGCTCGATGTCTTTGCGCACGCCCTCGGGCAGTTGTTCGGGGCGGCCGATGATGAGCAGGCGGATATTATTTTTGTGAATTGCCGGAAGCTCGCGCTTCAGGTATTCACGCAAAAGGCGCATAAGAAAGTCCACTTCGGCCTGAGGCCGGCGCCAATTCTCGAGCGAAAAGGCGTAGAGGGTAAGGTAAGGCAGCTTCAAGCGCGCGCACGTCTCGATCACTTCGCGCGCGGCTTTTACGCCCGCGCGATGCCCCGCCACGCGCGGCAGATGACGCCGCTCGGCCCAACGCCCGTTGCCGTCCATGATGACGGCGAGATGCTGCGGCAGGCGTTTAAGGTCCAGGCTGTCGAGGAGTTCTGCTTCCTCGCGGTCGGCAGGCTTCAAAAGTTCACTGGCTTTCACGGAGATCGCTCGGAGAACGTCCGCACGGCAAAGTAGCACAGCGAGATACCACGTGCAAGGCGGAGCGCCTCCTTGTCGGGCTGGCACATCGGAGAAATGGTTTTCAATCGCGAGTCGATTCGGGGTACTGAACGTACTGCCACCATGAGGTTTTTACGAAGGCCGCTGCTTTCGGCTTCCAAGGAATGAGCCGTGAATAAGTGCCCTTTTGTCGTTGAAATTTGTTCAACAATTGGCGCAAAATGCGTCACCAAATTCGGCCCAAATCGCAGTATGGGGTCCCTACTGATGCAATTGCAGATCACATTCAGTTTTTCCTTGCTCTTGCTCTCGCTCTCACGCGTTGCTCATCGGGTCCCGGTGAAGTTCAGCTCATGCTTGCAATGAAGGAGCTTTTACTTCCTTGCACATTTCAAGGAGAAACCCGATGAACCTATTGCGCAAATTTGTTTCGGCCTTCGGTGGAATTTGTCTCGTCGTTTTGTTGATCGCAGCACTTGCTCCCAAAACAACTCGCGGCCTCGTCGCGACTCTCGTCCAGGTCACAAACACCACGTCGAACCCAGTTCCCACCTTCACCGTCGATCATCCCGGTCGTCAATCGGTCGAACTCTTTGTGGGTCCCAACAACAATGGAGTTCAAGTTCTCACTGGGGAGTTCGCAGCTTCAGGTGTCTTTATCGACTCTAACGGCCCCTTCACCGTTCCGACGGGCACGCGTCTCGTCATCGATTCCGTCTCAACGCTGACAGTGTTGCCGTCTGGCCAGAAGCTTTTTCTCTTTCGTGTAATCACAACAAACACCAATCCGGGTGGGGGAGTTGCTGGCGGCACGATCAATCTCCTGCCCCAATTCACAAGTACCCAGGGCAACGACGACATTTACGAATCGTCTCAGAATCTCACGGCGTACGCAGACCCCGGCTCCCAAGTGTCCCTGTTCTGTGATCGCGCTCCCTTTGATTCCGG
>JBAWGF010000155.1:0-10466 GCA_049592615.1 Candidatus Acidiferrales bacterium | reverse complement strand
GAGGTATTCTCACACCATGAAGTGGAAGTGTCCGATCTGCCGGAAGCCGACCGACTCGGAAACAATGCCCGACTTCCCTTTTTGCACCGAGCGCTGCAAATTGCTCGACCTCGGCAATTGGGCCAGCGAGAAGTATGTCATCAGCGAATCGGCCATCGACGATTCCGCTTTCGAAGATCTCGAGCGCGACCTGAATGATGAATTCAAAAAGTGACACTTCCTCATCGGACGCACCCGCGCCTCCGCAGCGCAGGCCGCGTTTCGCGCTTTTCATCGCGACCGCTTGCGGCCTCGGTTATCTGCCGAAAGCGCCCGGCACGTGGGGCTCACTCGGCGGGATCTTTCTCACTCTCTTTCCCGCGGGGTGCTTGCTATTGGCAGCCCTTTTCTCCGGCGGCATCTCATATTTCAGCCCTCAATCTATGGACCCGTTCTTTGTCATCCATTGCCTGATACTGGCGGCGACAGCGTGCGTGGGAGTGTGGACGGCTGGCAAAGCGGCGAATTATTTTGGCCAAGTGGATCCACAAAAGGTAGTCATTGATGAAGTATCAGGACAACACCTTGCTTTGGTGCTTGGCACCATTTTGCCGACGCTGAAGGCATCTGCTCAAATTCCCTGGTACGAGGGTGGCAGCACCCTCGGCCCTTTGTTCATGAACTGGAAATATTTGTTGCTGGGTTTTATACTTTTTCGCGCGTTCGATATCTGGAAACCGTTTCCGGCGCGTCAGGCGGAATCGTTGCCCGGCGGCTGGGGAATCATGGCGGACGACTGGATCGCCGGAATCTACGCCGCGATTGGATTATGGATCGCGCGTTCGCTTGGTCTCTAAGATTGGCGTAGGATGGGGTGCGGCGGCGCAAGAGCCGCCGACTCGAGGACAGCGCATTGCAGGGCATGGGGACATCTCTTTTGAAAACGAACGGCACACCGAGGATTGAAAGTGTGAAGCCGGGCGCAGCCCTGCCGGGCGGCGAAGTTTCGATCAAAGGCTCCGGCTTCGGCGTGCGCAACCACACGCGTCCTCAAGTGCAGTTCGGTCCGGTTCAAGGCAGTCTCGTATTGGCGGCGGAAAACCAATTAATCGCGCGCGTGCCCGAAGGCGCCGCCGGCGGCGCCGTGCGCGTTTTGATGGGCAGCATCGAGAGCGCGCCGTTTCCCATCGCGCTGGGCGTGCAGGTGGCGGACAACCTGCATCCCGTGTCGAGCCCCGCAGTGGACGCGGATGGAAATGTGTACGTCACGTTCAGCGGCCAGCGCGGGCAGAAGGTTCCCGTCTCGCTCTATCGAATCACGGCTAACAACACGATCAAGCCGTTCATCACCGAATTGATGAACCCCACGGGCCTGGCGATCGACCGCAACGGTTATCTCTTCGTTTCCTGCCGCAACGACGGCACCGTGCACCGCGTTTCGGCGGACGGCCGTTCGATGCAGTGGATCGAGGGCATGGGCATCGCCACCGGAATCGCGTTCGACAAGAACGGTAATCTCTACGTCGGCGACCGCAGCGGAACGATTTTCAAAATCGGCCCTGACCGTGAAATTTTCGTCTTTGCGACGCTCGAACCTTCGATGGCCGCCTATCACCTCGCGTTCAGCCCAGCGGGCGAACTTTTCGTCACGGGCCCAACGACATCGAGTTTCGATCACGTCTATCGAATTTCTCCCGCGGGCGAAGTGAGCATATTCTTCCGCGGGCTCGGCCGTCCGCAGGGACTTGCCTTCGATCGCGCCGGCAATCTCTATGTCGCGGGCTCTTTTGCCGGCAGGCGCGGGATCGTCCGTCTCACTCCGAAAGCGGAGCCCGAACTGGTCCTCAGCGGCAGCAACATCGTGGGCCTCGCGCTCTTACCCAGCCATCGCGCAATGATCACAACGAACAGCGCGCTGTATGCCCTCGACTGGGATGTCGAAGGCCTGCCTCTCAACGGCTGAGTTTTATTCTCTCCTGATTTTCCGCAACCACTTCTGAGTCCAGCTTGCGTGTGACGCGCTCCATCGGGTACAACATTTCTCGATGAATGCGGAGATCATTGCCGTCGGTTCCGAGCTGCTGACGCCCTACCGGCTCGACACGAACTCGCTTTTTCTCACCGACGAGCTCAACCAGCTCGGCATTCGCGTGGTCCACAAAGCCGTGGTCGGCGATTCGCTCGAAGAAATGACTTCGTCTTTCCGTCATGCTCTCGCTCGCGCCGACCTGATCGTCGCGAGCGGCGGCCTCGGCCCGACCGATGACGATCGCACTCGCGAAGCCGTTGCGGACCTTCTCGGGCGCAAGCTCGAACGCAATGACGCGATCCTCCGCCAAATTCAGGAGCGCTTCCGCCGCTTCGGCCGCGTCATGCCGGATATCAACGCGCGGCAGGCGTTGGTGCCCCAGGGCGCTACCATTCTCGAAAATTCGCGCGGCACTGCTCCCGGCCTCTGGCTCGAAGCCGATGGCCACATCGTGATTCTGCTCCCGGGCGTCCCGCTCGAAATGCGCGCCATTTTCGAAGAGAAAGTAAAGCCGCGCCTCGCGAAACTCGGCCACGACGTGCGTCTCTTCACGCGCGACTTGCGAATCACGGGCCTGCCCGAATCCGATGTCGAGCAGCGCGTCTTGCCGCTCTATGCGCTCTACCCGGACACGGAGACCACCATCCTCGCGGCTCCCGGCGAAGTCCAGCTCCACCCGCGCACCTGGTCGAACGATTCCGCGAAGGCCGAAAAGCTGCTCAACGAATTGGTGGACCGCATGTCGCTCGCACTCGGCGAACATCTTTTCTCGAGGCACGGCGAGAGACTCGAAGAAGTCGTCGCGCGCGTGCTCGCGGAAAATCGCGCCACGATCGCCGTGGCCGAAAGCTGCACCGGCGGAATGCTCGCGGAGCGTTTGACCAACGTGCCCGGCAGCTCGAATTATTTTCTCGGCGGCGTCGTTTGCTACAGCAATGAATTGAAAATTTCGTTTGTGGACGTGCCCGGCGAAATCATCGAATCGAAGGGCGCGGTCAGCGCTGAAGTTGCTCTGGCGCTCGCCGACGGCATCCGCCGCCACGCCGGTGCCACGCTGGGCGTGGGTGTCACCGGAATTGCCGGGCCCGGCGGCGGAACGCCGGAGAAGCCGGTAGGGCTGGTGCACATCGCGATCGCAGACGAGCGCGGCCCGCGCGAGCGGCGCCTCCGTTTCCCCGGCGACCGCGAACGCATTCGTCAGCAGGCCACGCAAGCGGCAATGGACATGGTGCGGCGTTATTTCCTTTATCCTGCGCACGGCAGGGCGTAATCCATGCGCCTTTTCGTCGCGCTCGATTTTCCCGGCGAAGTGCGGCAGGCGCTCCGCGATCTCATCGCGCGGCTCCGCCAACAGTCGAGCAGCGCTCGCTGTGTGCGCCCGGAGGGAATGCATATCACGCTGAAATTTATTGGCGAAACGGATCGCGCAAATCTCGATGCGATCCGCGCCGCGCTCTCTCCGATTCAATCGGCGAATCCTGTGACCATGAACTTCAGGTCGCTCGGATTTTTCCCCAACGAACGCAGGCCGCACGTGATTTGGTGCGGCGTCGAAGCTTCTCCGAATCTCGCGGAGATCGCCGCAGGCGTCGAGCGCGCGCTAGAACCTCTCGGCATCCCGCGCGAATCGCGCGATTTCGTTCCGCACCTTACGCTCGCGCGTCTCGATTCGCACAAGGGCATCGAGAAATTAGTCAGCGCCGCCGGCGAATTGAAGTCGTATGATTTCGGGTCTGCGCGCGAAACGGAATTCTATCTTTATGAGAGCGTATTGAAACCATCCGGAGCAGAATACAGGCGGCTGGCTGCGTACCCATTTGTAAAAGGTGCAACGTGATCGCTTTCTGGCTGATTCCTTCGGCTGCCTATTTGCTCGGCTCGATCCCCTTCGGCCTGCTCATCGTGAAAGTGACGGGCGGCCCGGACATTCGCACCGCCGGCAGCGGAAACATCGGCGCCGCAAATGTCGCGCGCAACGCCGGCGCCGCCGCGGGCACACTCACGCTCTTGTTCGACGCCGCAAAGGGCTACCTCGCCGTTTGGCTCGCCGCCCGCTGGACCGGCGGCAACATACGCTGGATGATGGCTGCAGCCGTCCTCGCAGTGATCGGACACATGTTTCCGGTCTGGCTGCGATTCCGCGGCGGCAAGGGAGTCGCCACAGGCCTTGGCGTCTTTCTCCCCATCTGCTGGGAGGCGGCCGTGGCCGGAGTCGTCCTCTGGATTGCGGTCGTGGTGTTCTGGCGGTATTCCTCGCTCGGCTCGATCGTTGCTGCCGTGGCGTTGCCCATGTTCGTGTATCTCCTCTACGCCCCGGGGCACGCGCCGCCGTCGCTTGTCACGCTGGGAACGGTGGTCATCGCGCTGCTTGTCCTGGTGAAACATCGCTCCAATATCGAGCGCCTCATCGCTGGTAAAGAGAGCCAACTCAAGCTTCCCGGCGGATGAGGCTGTGCACCTCCCGGCAGGGCTCCGTCGGCCTCTGGACACGAATCTGCCGCGAAATGACCCCCGTGGCGAATCCGCACCTACAGTACTTTCGTCCCGTTGTGCTGCGTCCGCGTGTCCGATAGCATTTAAGAGACGGGGATCTCTGTGCCCATTGAAGCCCTCAAGCATCTGACAACGCGTCGGTTGCGCATCCTCTGGATTGTGATGGGGGCGCTTCTGCTCGTCAGTGTCCTGCCGCTTTGGCTCTACCACCGGCAAGTGCTGCGCTTGAGCGAAGAAAAGCTTCAGGACACCGAGCGAACCCAACAGAGCGAAATCACGCGTTCTCTCGCCAGCGAAACGCTCCAATTCGAGCAAAACCTCCGCGAACAGCTCCTGAGCCAGCGCCAGGTTCTTGCGCTGACCGGCTGGATTCAGAATGTGGATGACGCCGCTCATGGGCCGCAGCTCTCGCGCCTGCTACAGAATTTTATCGAGAACAACTCAAATCTTCTCTACGTCACGGCCGTCAATCGCGAGGCCAAGGGGCAATCGGCGGGAAGCTATCGCGCCGACCAGGATCCGTTCGTGCAGGTAGCGCTGAAGCGTGCATTCACGGCGAGCTTTCAGGGACTCAACTTCATCAGCGAGCCGTTCGCGATGGGGAAAGACAACCGCCCCGCTCTGGTGTTGTCCGTGCCGCTCTTCGCCGACGGACAATTCAATGGAATGCTGGCCTCGATCGTATCGCTCGACCGCATTGAAGGGCGTCTGCGCGACTCGAGCGTGCGCGATCGCACCGTCTTCATCGTGGACGTCCACGGTCACATCGTCGGCCACCCGAATACGCGCGATATGGTTCCGGGCCGGGATGTGAGTTCCACATCCCCGGTCGTGAAGCATTTCCGGGAATTGCCGCAGGAACTGCGCGCGACTGAAACGATGCATTTTTCGCTGCCCGGCAAGGACGACAATCGCCCGGTCGAAATGATTGGCACGTACAGCACGATTCCGGAACTTCGCTGGGCCGTCATCGCGCAACGCAGCCTGGATGAAGCCCGCATGGACGCCGGCGTGCAGGAATTGACGGCGCAGGCGCTGAGCTTCGTCGTGGGCGTTACGTTTTTCGCGCTCATCTTCGGATATCTATTCGCGGTCGGTATCACGCGGCCCATTCGCGGCCTGGTCTTTTCCGTCCGCGCCATCAGCCGCGCCGAATTTCACGAGCGAGTGGAAGTTCGCGGCGCCGCGGAAATCAGCGAGCTGGCCGAGACGTTCAATCACATGGCGGGCGACATCGAGCAGTACGTCGAGCGCCTGAAGCAGGCCGCGACGGAAAACCGCGAACTCTTCCTTGGGTCCATCCGCATGCTCGCCGCGGCAATCGACGAAAAGGATCCCTACACGCGCGGTCACTCCGGACGCGTCGCGAAGTATTCCATGATTATTGCCGAGCAGATGGGCCTGGACGCGGATGACCTCGACCGCCTGCGCATTTCCGCACTGCTTCACGACGTCGGCAAGATTGGCGTGGACGACCGCGTGCTGAAAAAGCCCGGCAAGCTGACCGACGAGGAATTCGAGCTGATGAAGCAGCACACCGTGAAAGGCGCCAACATCATGCGCCCGGTTGCGCAGTTGAAAGACATGCTGCCCGGCATCGAGCTTCACCACGAACGCATGGACGGCGCCGGGTATCCCTACGGATTGAAGGCCGAACAGATTCCGCAGATGGCGCGCATCATCGCCGTCGCGGACACTCTCGACGCTATCACCACGAACCGGCCGTATCAATCGGCCATGGACCTCGACTTCGCGGTTGAGCGCATCCGCTCGCTCGCCGTCTCGCGATTCGATCCCGACGTCGTGAAAGCGCTCGAATCTGCCATCCACGCCGGCCGCCTGCGCCTCTCCGCCACCCTCGTCGAAGTGTAGTTCGAATCCCGCCAAAGACGCAGCCAGCAACTCCTCTGCTAGAATGATGGGCTCCGCGTACGCGCGGCGAACCTCGTGATTACATTATTCGGAAAACCCGAACCCACGCTCCTCGAGCGACTGAAGGAATCCGTCGGCAAGACTCGCTCGGAGCTTTCGGCCCGCGTCGAACAATTGCTCACGGGCGACCGCCCTGTGGATCCCGAGCTGTTGAAGCAGCTCGAGTCCGCGCTGCTCGCCGCCGATATCGGCGTGCGCACGACGAAGGAAATTCTCGCGGCGCTGCGCGAGCAGGTGAACCAGCACAAGCTTGAAGCAGCGGCGGATTTGAAACGCGAGCTGAAAAATCAGATCATGAAAATTCTGACGGCGCCCCCGGCAGGTTCGGACGGCAAAGCTCAAGCGGCGCCGCGCGTTTTATTTGTCGTCGGCGTGAACGGAACCGGAAAAACCACGACGATTGGAAAACTCGCGAACCGCCTGAAAAAAGAAGGCGCGAGCGTCATCCTCGGCGCTGCCGACACGTTTCGTGCCGCGGCCATCGAGCAACTTGAAGTCTGGGCGAAGCGCGCCGGAGTCGAGCTGATCAAGCAGAAACCGGGCGCCGACCCGTCCGCCGTCGTCTTCGACGCGCTCACCGCAGCGAATGCGCGCTCGGCCGACTTCGTGATTGTGGACACCGCGGGCCGCTTGCACACGAAATCGAATCTCATGGCCGAGCTTGAAAAAATGAAGCGCACGGCCGCGAAGCTCGTCCCCGGCGCGCCGCACGACGTGCTTCTGGTTCTCGACGCGACGACGGGGCAAAACGGACTCAACCAGGCGCGCGAATTCTGGAGCCAGGCCGGCGTCACCGGAATCGTGCTCACGAAACTCGACGGCACCGCCAAAGGCGGCATCGTTGTCGCCATCGCTCGCGAACTTAACTTGCCGATTCGCTTTGTCGGCACCGGCGAACAGGTGGACGATCTCGTGCCGTTTGACGCGCAAACCTATGTCAACTCCCTCTTCGATTGAAGCGCAACGCAAAGCTGACGAATGGTGGATGGATTGGGCGCTCGGGCGCGCAGTTGAAGGCCTTGCGCTGGCGCACCCGAACCCGCGCGTTGGCGCTGTTCTTGTCAACAACGGCCGCGTCGTCGGCGATGGCTTTCATTCTTACGACCGCCGCGACCACGCCGAAATTGTTGCGCTCAAAAAAGCGGGCAAAAAAGCTCGTGGCGCAACTCTCTACGTCACTCTCGAGCCTTGCTGCACCTCGGGCCGCACGGGGCCATGCACAAAAGCGATCATCGCCGCCGGAGTGAAGCGCGTCGTTGCCGCGGTGCGCGACCCGAACCCCGCTGTGTCCGGACGCGGCCTCGCGCAGTTGCGTCGCGCCGGTATTCGCGTCACCGAGGGCGTCCTCGCGGACGATGCGTGGCACTGGAACGAAGACTTCGCCTGCTGGATCCGCGAGAAGCGCCCCTTCATCACCATGAAGGTGGCGCTCACGCTCGACGGCCAGATCGCTTCGCGCAACGGCAGCACCACCCGGATTACAAGTGATGAATCGCATACAAATGTGCAATGGATTCGCCACCGCGCCGATGCGCTCGTAACCGGCATCGGCACGGTGCTCGCAGACAATCCCCGCCTGAGCGATCGTACGGGCCAGCCGCGCCGTCGAAGGCTGCTGCGTGCCGTCGTCGATTCGAAGTTGCGAATGCCTCTGCGATCCAAGCTCGTAAAGTCCGTCGAAGGCGACCTCGTCATCTTCACGACGAAATCGGCCGATTCACCGAAGGGGCAGGCGCTCGAACGCGCCGGAGTGGAAGTGTGTCGAATGCCGTCGCGCAACGGGCACGTGGATTTGCGTGCCGTGATTCGTGAGCTTGGCCGTCGCCAGATGTTAAACGTACTGATTGAAGCAGGAGCCGAACTGAATGGCGCCGCGCTCGAAGCAGGAATTGTGGACAAGATGATTCTCTTTTATGCTCCCAGAGTCATGGGAACCGGCGGCGTGCCCATGGCGCGCATTCCATCGCGGTGGTTTGCAAAAGCGCCCGCGCTCAAAAATCTGTGTCTGCACATGTCCGGCCCGGATATTTGCGTCATAGGATATTTTCACGATGTTTACGGGAATCACAGAACACGTCGGAAAAATTGATTCGCTCGAACGCGGGAAGGATGGCGGCCGTCTGCGAGTGAGTCTCGCGGGGGCGCGCGCAATCGCTGCGAAGATGAAGCTCGGCGGCAGCATTTCCGTGAACGGTTGCTGCCTGACGGTCGTCGAGCGCAAACCGAAGTACTTTGCCGCGGACCTTTCCGGCGAGACGTTGCACCGGACTTCGTTTGGTGAAAAGAAAAAGGGGAACCTGGTGAATCTCGAGCGGCCGCTCGCGGCCAGCGCGCGGCTTGGCGGGCATTTTGTGCAGGGGCACGTGGACGGAGTCGGCCGCGTCACGCGTCTTGTGCCCGAGGGCGAGAACTGGTGGCTTTCGGTGCGCGTGCCGGAAGACTTGCGGCGCTACGTGGCGGAAAAAGGTTCGATCGCGATTGATGGAATCAGCCTGACGGTCGCGCGCTGGCACGCCGGTGTCGCCGACATTGCGATTATTCCTTTCACGTACAAGCACACGAACGTGCAGTCATTGGCCGCCGGCGATGCCGTGAATTTGGAATGCGATATTTTGGCGAAGTATGTGGAGAGCATGCTCGAAGCGCGTGGCGCATCCGGTGGGACGCGCCGTGCGAATTCGTAGCTGATTTTCTGAAATTGCGCCAAAGTGCCTGCGAATGAACTTTCCCCGGCGACAGTTTCTGAAAACGATCGGCGCTGCGGCAGCGTTGGGCCGGAGGTGGACACTTGCGCCGGGAAAATTGGGAGATCGCTCGATGAGCGCAGCGAAGACGTATGACGTTGCAGTGATTGGTGCGGGAGTATTCGGCGCGTGGACCGCGTACTGGCTGCGAAAATCCGGCGCGAGCGTAGGATTGTTCGACGCCTACGGTCCGGCAAATTCGCGCGCGAGTTCGGGCGGCGAATCGCGAATCATCCGCATGGGCTACGGCCCCGGTGAAATCTACACGCGCTGGTCCATGCGCGCGCTGCCGCTCTGGCAGCAGCTTTTCGCCGAGGCCGGGCAGCCGCAACTGTTTCAGCGCACCGGCGTGCTCTGGATGATGTACGACAAGGATCCATACTCGCTCGAAACTCTCGCGACGCTCGAGAAAACCGGCGTGAAATTCGAAAAACTTTCACTCACCGATCTGCGCGCGCGCTATCCGCAAATTGTTTTCGACGACTCGAACTGGGGCATCCTCGAACCCGCGAGCGGCGTTCTGCTCGCGCGCCGCGCCGTGCAGACCGTGGTTGATCAAGCGATTAAAAATGGAGTGGACTATCGCGTGGAAGCAATCGCTGCGCCCGCTGGTAAAGGACGCGCAGCACTGGTGAAAACGTCGAGCGGCGAAACGATTTCAGCGGCGACGTTTGTGTTCGCGTGCGGCCCGTGGCTCCCGAAAGTGTTTCCCGATATTTTGGGCGATCGCATTTTTCCTTCGCGTCAGGAAGTTTTCTTTTTCGGCGTGCCCGCGGGCGAAGCGCGCTTTCGATCTCCCGCGATGCCCACATGGATTAATTTGCACGAGGAATTTTACGGAATGCCCGACATCGAAAGCCGCGGCTTCAAGATCGCCTTCGACCGCCACGGCGCCACAGTCGATCCGGACACGCAATCGCGCATCGCGAGCGCCGAGGGCGCCTCGGCAGCGAAGCAATATCTCGCGCGGCGCTTCCCTGCACTGAAGGACGCGCCCGTGGTCGAGACGCGCGTCTGCCAGTATGAAAACACTTCGAACGGAGATTTTCTGATCGACAAGCATCCCGCGTATGAAAACGTGTGGCTCGTCGGCGGCGGGTCAGGACACGGCTTCAAGCACGGGCCGTCGCTCGGAGAATACGTGGCCGCGCGCGTAACGCAGGGCGGTGCGATCGATCCGCGATTTTCGCTTGCGATGAAAGCGGCGATGCAGAAGCGCGCTGTGTTTTAGGAATTTTTTCCGCGCAACCGGCTACGCTTCTTCGCGCGCCTTCTGGCGCGCCCCGCGA
>JBAWGF010000154.1:0-11521 GCA_049592615.1 Candidatus Acidiferrales bacterium | reverse complement strand
CTTGTATCTCGTCGCCGCGCACGGGCGGCGCGGGCAAACCTGCCAGTGCTCTTTGTCCCGCAATCCTGCCGGGCGCACTCCGCCGACCCGCCATATGCACAAACGGGATTGTCTGCGCCACGGGGGGCGAATCCCTGCTCCCGCGGAACCATCCGGGATGCAAAAGGGCGCAAAATCGAGATTGGAAAACACCACTATTTTTGGCTATTAGAATTTGGTGCGGGCTTTGTTTTAAATGAGTTGCAGCGATTTTTAATTCAGAATTTTGGCGAGTAGAAATTGAGTGATGCCCGCCAGAAATCGGCGAGGCCAAAAGCCTAGGGTGCGACAAACTTCGTCGGGCGTTATCCCGCGGCGTGGGGCGGAGCAAGTTGAATGTGCGGCGTGGGTGAGCGACAACGGAGAGAGCTCCTTCGACTCCCGTTGGTCGCTCCCCTCGCCGCTGCTCGGGGCAGGCAGAATGACGATCCTCGTCGGATCGTCGGTTTCTAATCGCGAGAGCGTCGATCAAAATAGTCATATGTACTCTCCGAGGCAGTGCGCCACAACGCAGGCAGATACCGCCGTCAAGCTCGCGCACGTACATCGAGCCTCCTGCTGCCAACTTCCTATATCAATTTTTTTGGGGTGCGATTCACTCGCTGGGTTAACTAACTTCTTATCTATATAGCATAGTATCATGCAGCGCACAAGGGGTCGCTGGTGTGGAGGTTGGTGCGCGGAGACCGTTTCTCGTAGGAGCGCGGTCCACTGCGGGCGACGCCCCTGCAAAACGCGCACCCTTTGCGCAAGGCGCAAAGTGTGCGGCACAGTCAAACCTTCAGAAAGTGCGCAAACGCGAAAGGCAGCGGTTCGATGAGAATTGCTTGGCATTGACGCGGACAGGGATCGGGGCGGACAATGCGAGTCGGTTTTGTGGTCAAGGATGAAATTCCACCATGGATGCAGAATGATAATTTAGGGCCGACGTTCCCGCGCGTGGAGGCGTCATGCAAGCGAAGAAAAGTCCGATCGTGCTTCAAACCATGAGATGGATTGCTATTTGGTCAACAGCTACGATCGGTTTGACCTTGGCGGGATTCGCTCGCGGACAAGCAGTCTCACCCGGTCAGCAAAACGCTCAGGTCACGGCAGGCAGCATTCATGACGCGGCTCAGCATGGCGACGTGGCGAAGGTCAAGGCGCTACTCAAAGACAATCCCAGTCTAGCCTCGAGCAGGAACAAGAACGGCATGATGCCATTGCACCTGGCGGCTTTAGAGGGCCACAGGGACGTGGCGGAGTTGCTGATAGCCAGCGGAGCCGATGTCAACGCGAGGGCCGGCGGCATGACACCTCTGCACGCGGCGGCGCAGCAAGGCAAAAGGGATGTGGCGGAATTGTTGTTGTCCAAAAAAGCCGAGGTCGATGCCAAGAACAACGATGGCGCGACGCCGTTGATCGTGGCGGCGGCTAATGGCCACAAGGACGTGGTGGAATTGCTGCTGGCCAAGGGGGCCAACGTCAATGCCCAGGACAACAATGGCATGACGCCTCTGCACGCGGCGGCGGCTAAGGGCTACAGAGCCGTGGTGGAAGTGCTGTTGGCCAACAAGGCCGATATCAATGCCAAGGAAAGCAAGGGCTATTCGCCTTTGAACGCAGCAGAGGCTAATGAGCACACGGACGTAGTGGAGCTGCTGCTGGCTAAAGGCGCGGATGTCAATAGCAAGACCAACGCCGGCGCGTCGCCATTGCACCTGGCGGCGTATCGGGGCGACAAGGACGTAGTGGAGTGGCTGTTGGCCAGAAATGCCGAGGTCGATGCCAGGTCCAACGACGGCGCGACGCCTTTGCACCTGGCGGCGCTGCGGGGCCAAAAGGACGTGGCGGAGTTGCTGCTGGCTAAAGGCGCGGATGTCAATGCCCAGAATAAGATTGGCACGACGCCTTTGCACTTGGCGGCGTATCGGGGCGACAAGGACATGACGGAGTTGCTGCTGGCTAAGGGTGCGGACGTCAAAGGCAAGAACAACAACGGCATGACGCCCTTGGATCTGGCAGTGCAGGAGGGCCATCAGGACGTGGCGGAATTGCTGCGCCAGAACGGCCGCAACCCTACTGCCTCGGCGGGGGCTAAAACGACTCAGGCAGAAGGTGCGTCGGCGAATCGGTCTGCGATCAGGAAGGTGGTTGAGTGGAAGGAGATCTCCGAGCATCAGGAAGTCGCTAGCAGACCTTCCCAAAATGCGATGAGTCTCACGACGAACGTAGCGCAAGGCATTTATCTATTGCAGCCACAAAAGCCCGACACATGGCTCACGCTGAGTCCCGGTAGAATTGGAGATGTTCAAATTTCGGGTTACGGAGGCAAGCCCCCACAAGCAAACAACGTGATTGGAAGGCTTGAGGGGCAGAAGCCCGACGAGAGATTCTACTTGGCTCTAGGGGTGGGAGCTACGGTGACGTTGTCGAATGAATGGATAGAAATTTTTGGCATCGTTTGTAAAGGCGGGACTTTGACGATCACCGAAAAAGGGCTTGAATTTAATGGTGGTGAACGGCGCTAGGAAGGGGCCGGACTCTCTCTGGCGAGCGCCGAAAATTCCTGTTGGAATATTCCGAATCGCACGCGAAGGAATCGAGCCTGGAAATAAATGAGGTGAGGAGGTCAACCATGCGCCTTGCATTTCGCTTGCCGGTACTCGCCGCAATTTTATTGCTCGGGATGTCCGCCGCTGCCCAAACGCCGAAGGTTTCAGCGGAAGGCAAGAAGTGTCTCGAGTGCCATTTCACGACCACGCCCGGCATTGTTGGACAATGGAGTTCGAGCGCGCACGCAAAGTCGGGGGTTGACTGTTACTCGTGCCATCAGGCAAATGCGAAGGATCCTGCCGCGTTCGATCATTACGGCCAGCGCATCGCGGTGATTGTCACACCGAATTATTGCGCGCGATGTCACGCCAAGGAATTCGAGCAATTCGAGAAGAGCCACCACGCCGCCGCCGCGAAATTCATCGGTTCGCTCGACAACATGCTTGGTGAGATTGTCGAAGGCGGGCCGGCGGCTATCAATGGCTGCCGCCAGTGTCACGGCAGCGAAGTGAAGTATCTCGGCGACGGCAAATTCGACGCGGACACCTGGCCCAACAGCGGGATCGGCCGCGTCAATCCGGACGGGAGTAAAGGCACGTGCGCGGCTTGCCACGGACGCCATGGATTCAGCTCCGCGGTGGCGCGCGCGCCGGAGAATTGCGGCAAGTGCCATCTGGGACCGGACCATCCGCAAATCGAAATCTACGAGGAGTCGAAGCACGGCATCCAGTACAACGCAAATATTTCCAAAATGAATCTGGAGTCGAAATCCTGGGTCGTCGGGAAGGATTACTCGGCCGCGCCCACCTGTGCGACGTGCCACATGAGCGCAACGCTCAATCAGCCGGTTACGCACGACGTGGGCGACCGCATCAGCTACACGCTGCGCCCGGTGATCAGCATCAAGCTCGAAAATTGGGAGAAGCGGCGGGACGCGATGCAGGACGTATGCTCGAACTGCCACGCCACCGGCTGGGTGGAGAATTTCTACAAACAGTACGAAGCCACGATAACGCTGTACAACGAAAAATTCGCCAAGCCGGCCAAGTCCATCATGGACAAACTCTACGCCGCGAACAAACTTACGCGCACGCCCTTCGATGAAAAAATCGAATGGGTTTACTACGAGCTCTGGCACCATGCCGGGCGCCGCGCGCGCATGGGCACATCCATGATGGGACCCGACTACACGCAATGGCACGGCTTCTTCGAGGTGGCCAAGATTTTCTACACGGAGTTTGTCCCGGAAGCCGAGCGGCTGATGCCGGGCGTCACCACCGACGTGATGAATTCGGACTATCACAAGTGGACGAAGGGCTTGACCAAAGAGGAGTTGCAACAGCAGATCGACTTTTACAAGGACAGATACAAACAGTAGAGGTAAGCCGATTTTTTTGCGGAAGTGCACAGGCGCCCTTCGCCAGTGACTTTCCTTCGCCAACAATTTCAGGGCAGGCAGAGCACCCGCCTGCGGCGGGCTCAGCGCAAGAGAGCGGCAGTTTGTGCCACGCCGATCAAAGGCCGGCGAGGATGTGGCCGAGCTTGTTCTTCTTCGTGCGCAGATAGGCGCGCGAGAGATGGCTGGTGGGAGGGCGGCAGGGAAGTCGCTCGACGACGCGGATTCCGCCGCGCTCGAGTTGTTCGACTTTATCGGGGTTGTTCGAGAGCAGCCGGACGGCGCGGATTCCAATGGCCTTGAGTGCCTCGGCGGCGAATTCGTAGTCGCGCGAGTCCGCGGCAAATCCGAGGCGGCGATTCGCTTCGACGGTATCGAGGCCGCCGTCCTGAAGTTCGTAAGCCTTCACCTTGTTGATCAAGCCGATGCCACGCCCCTCCTGAGGCAGATAGAGGACGACACCCGCGGGCTCCTTCGCGATTTTGCGAAGCGAGAATTCGAGCTGCGCGCGGCAATCGCAGCGCTGGGACGAGAAGACGTCACCGGTGAGGCACTGCGAATGGACGCGCACGAGCGGCGCCTTTCCCCTTTTCGATTTGCTCAATGCGCCGTGCTGAATCGCGACTGCCTGCTCGCTCGGCTTCCGTCCCACGATGCCGAGGATTGTGAATCGGCCAAAGCGCGTCGGGAGTTGCGCCTTCGCCACGACGCGAGCCTTCCCGGATTGTTTTCGCCGCTTCATGGAAGTGGAAAAGTATAGCAGGGTTCGTGCAACGGTTCTTCTCGCGCGCACAGACATGATTGTCTGTGCCGCTCAGCGGCCGAGCGGCTTCTCTTTACTTCGCTCGCGGCTTTGGCTAACGTAACGCGAAGGAGCGCCGGGCGCGGTCCGCGAAAAAATGGGCACACTGATCGGCGGAAAAGAGCTGATATTCACGTTGGTGCTGAAGGTCGGCTATGCAGCGGCCCTCGCGGCGCTGCTCGTGCGCTTCGCAACGTTTCGCAAGTTGCTGTTCAACGAGGTTCGCGACTCCGACCAGAAAGTCCAATTGCTTCTGTTCCTGACGCCGCCGCTCGCGATCGGGGTGATGCTGCGCCTGGTCGGCTACCGCTTTTTCGACCTGACGCTCGAAGGCTCGTTCCTGATGGGCTTGATCGGAGGCCGAATCGTCGGGCTGCTCGGCGGATCGCTCATCAGCTTGCCGGCGTTCGGCAATCACGAGTGGCTGTCGAGTCCGATGGCGGCGCTCGTCGGCTTGCTCGCGGGGATGATTCGCGACGTGCTCCCGGAGAAAGAAGACGTCTGGCATTTCGGGCCGTTCCTTTTTTTGAATATCCCGCAGTGGCTCTGGCGGCTCGTTCGCTACGGGCGAGGGAACTGGGCCATGCTGCCACTGTTCGCGTGCGCGGCGTTTGAATTGGGCCGAATCGAACTGGCGACGGCGCTGCCCACGCGCTGGTTATTTTCCGAGCATCCGGCGAACGTGGGATATTTGTTGCTCATCGTGCTTTCCTCGGTGATGTGCGTGGCGATGGCAATCAAAATTTGGAACAACACGCGCATCGAGATGAACCTCGAGCAGAACCAGCAACTGCTGCTCAAGGCGCGCATGGACGCGCTGACGAGCCAGATCAATCCTCATTTTCTGTTCAACACGCTGAATACGGTTTCTTCTCTGATCCGCTTCGATCCGGACATGGCGCGCGGCGTGGTGCTGAAGCTGTCGAACATCCTGCGGCGGCTGTTGCGCAAGCACGAGACTTTCGTTCCGCTGCGCGAAGAGCTCGAATTTATCGACAACTATCTCGATATTGAAGTGATCCGCTTCGGGCGCGACAAATTGCAAATCTTCAAAGAAATTGACAATGAAATGCTCGACGCATTTGTTCCCAGCATGCTTTTGCAGCCGATGATCGAAAATTCCATCAAGCACGGACTGGCGCCGCGACTCGAAGGCGGGCAAATTCATTTGCGGATGCGGCGGCAGGATGGGCGGCTTTTCATTGAGGTCGAAGACAACGGTCTGGGAATTTCGCCGGAGCGGCTTGCGGAGGTTTACGGCGGCGGCATCGGCATCAGCAATGTCCACGAGCGCTTGCGTCTTCTTTACGGCGACCAGTTCAAGATGGACATTCGCAGCCAGGAAGGGCAGGGCACGCAAATTCACATCGAGATACCGGAGCTTGTTACCGCCGAAACCGCGGCAAGCTAACTCACCAGAAATCTTTATTCGTAGCGCAGCGCGTGCATGGGATCGACTTGCGTCGCGCGTCGAGCCGGAATGTAGCTTGCGAAGAGCGCGACGGCGGCGAGCAGGGCCGACACGCTCACAAATGTGATTGCATCGGTGGGCTGCACGCCGAAGAGCAGGCTGGACATCAGTCGAGTCAATCCGAGCGCGGAGCCCGCGCCAACGACCACGCCGATGGCCGTGAGCACAAAGCCCTGTTTCATCACGAGCCCGAGAATATTTGTGGACTGCGCTCCCAGCGCCATGCGCAGGCCGAATTCCTTCGAGCGCCGCGCGACGGAGTAGGAGATCACGCCGTAAATCCCAACCGTGGCAATGAGGAGCGCGACGGTCGAAAAAAGCGCGAGCAGCAGCGTGAGGAATCGCGGCCGTGATTGCGCGGTGGAGAGCACTTCGTCCATCGTTCGAATGCTCGCGACGGGAATCGTCGGATCAATCGACTGCACTTCGCGGCGCACCGCGCCCGCAAGCGGCCTCGGGTCGCCCTTTGCCCGCAGTACGACGTAGCCGTTGCGCATGCCGGAGCCTTGCTTTTGGGTATAGGGGAGGTAGAGTTCGGTTCCCGCGGGCTTGTCGATGCCCGCATTTTTCACATCTTCGACCACGCCGATAATTGTGCAGTACGGGTCCGACATTTCCGGCTGAACGCGTTTTCCGACGGGGCTCTCGTTTCCCCAGAATGTGCGCGCCATCGTCTGGTTGATGATGACGACGTCGGGAGCGTCCTTGGCGTCGCGATCATCGAAGAGGCGCCCTTCCATCAGGCGGATTCCCATCGTCTGAAAATAATCCTTGCTGACTTGCTGGTAGTAATCCACGTTTTCGATGGGGCCGTCTTTCTTGTAAACAAATCCTTCGATGTGCGTGTCGTCCATGTTCGGCGGACGATTGGGAGGCAAACCGGAGACAAGCGCGGCGGACTGCACACCCGGCAGCTGTTTGACTCTTTCTTCGAGGCGCGACCAGAAGCTGTCCGCCTGCTCGTTTTTCGTGTAGGCGGCACGAGGCAATGCCACGCGCATCGTGATGACATTTTCGCTATTCAATCCCGTGCGGACCTGTTGCAGCTTCCAGAATCCGCGCACCATCAGCCCGCAGCCGATCAGCAGAACCAGCGCCAGCGCTAATTCGCCCGCCACGAGTGCGCGCCGGAATCCCTGCGCTGCGGCGGAAGCTGTCGTAGCGCCTACTGTGTCTTTCAGCGAATCGTGGAGATTCTGGAGCGCGAGCGGAAGGATCGGCGCAAGGCCGAACAGCACGCCCGTGAAGAGAGTCGCCGCGATCGTGAAGAGAAGCACGTGCATGTCGATGCCGATTTCTGCGGCTCGAGGAAGGCTTCCCGCGTTCGTCAGTTGGATCAGGCGCAACCCTCCGAATGCGAGCGCGAGGCCCAGCAGCGCTCCGATCGCGGAGAGGATCAGACCTTCCGTGGTGAATTGCACCGCCAGACGCCGGAGACTCGCGCCGAGCGCGCTGCGAATCGCGATTTCACGCCGCCGCGCTTCCGCGCGCGCGAGAAGCAAGTTGGCGACGTTGACGCACGCAATCAGCAGAACGAATCCGACAGCGCCGAGGAGCATCAGCAGCGCGGGACGAACGCTGCTGACCACTTCCGCTTGCAGGGGAAAACTCACGAGCGTGTGATTCTTCACGTTGAAGTAATGAGCTTTTTCGGATTTGTGCTGCTCCTCCATTGTCTTTACGTACGCTTCGAGCTCCGATTGCGCTTGCGGAGGCGTCACATCGGGCTTCAAGCGGCCCAGGAGATAGAAATTGTGCGACGAGCGATTTCCCGGCTTGGCGGGATCGATCTGGAGAGGCGACCACACCTGCGGCGGATCGAGTTCGCCCGGCGGAAATTCGAATCCCCGCGGCATCACGCCGATGATCGTGCACGTCTGACCATTCAGGAGGGTTTGCCTGCCGACGATGTGGGGATCGCCGCCGAAGGCGCTCTGCCACAGCCCGTAGGAAATATCAGCGGTGGCGGGCGCTGCCGGGTCGTCGTCGGCGGGAGAAATGGCGCGGCCCATCACCGGCGAGACTCCCAAGGCGTTCAGCAACCCGCCGCTCACGTACGATGCCGTCACTCGGACCGGCTGCGTGACTCCGGCGATGTTGGCGCCGCCATTGATCCACGCGTCGAGCGACTCCCAGGATTTCGTGTCGCGCCGCAGGTCGATGAATTCAGGTGCGGAGGTCCAAAACCGGCGCAAACCGCCGTTCGGGAAAGTAGGGAACTCCGTATAGACGCGGACGAGCCGGTCAGGCAGCTTATAGGCCAGCGGACGCAATAGGACGGCGTTTACGACGCTGAAAATGCCGGTGGTGGCGCCGATGCCAAGCGTCAGGCAGAGTACCGCGGCAGCGGTGAAGGAGGGATTTTTCAGCAGCATCCGGACCGCATGGCGAACGTCCATCCAGAAATTATCCATCGACTTGCCTCCGCTGAATGAGTTGGACGGTGTGGGCGACGCAACGTTTCAACGCCGGCCGCGATTGTACCCTTCTCGCGGCACCCACGTATCTGTACGAAAGCAGGGAGCTTATTGTTCCCCGAACCGGGCGCGGGTCCCGCGCGGCGGACAATGCAAAGTGGGACTTGACAAGCGCGGCCGACTCCAGTATATTCTGTCATGACAGAAATGACTGAACCAGAGAAAACTAGGCTCTCCCCCATCGAACAGAGGTTCATCCTCCACTGGGGTGAAATGGGCACGCGCTGGGGCGTGAATCGCACCGTGGCGCAGGTTCACGCGCTCCTCTTCATTTCCAAGCGCCCCATCTCCGCCGAGGAAATCGCGAAGACGCTATCGGTGGCCCGGTCGAACGTAAGCACAAGCCTTCGCGAGCTTCAGGGGTGGCGGATCATACGCGCCGTGCCGGTGCTGGGCGACCGCCGCCAGCATTTCGAGTCCGTCAAGGACGTATGGGAACTCTTCCGTACCGTCTTGCAGGAGCGCAAGAAGCGCGAGCTGGATCCCACGATCCAGGTGGTGCGCGAATGCGTTGACGAGGCGCGCAGGGCAGGGCCGTCCGAAGCGTATGCACGGCAGCGACTCGAAGAGCTGCTTGAATTCATCACGACGATGGACATGCTGTTCGAAGAATTTCAGCACGTGTCGCCGGCAGCCGCGCGCGGGCTCGCGAAACTCCGCGGGCGAATTCGCAAGCTGCTGCCGGGATAAGAGGAGGAGGGCGGGCAACCGCCCGTTTTTAATCCATGGCGATTTCAGTTCATACAGAAATAACTGAAGCCCAGACGACGAGCTTTCGCGGATACGTTCTCTTCGACGGCGAATGTCCCTTTTGCCAGCGCTCGGCAGCACGCATGAGCCGGATTTTTGGTTCGCGCGGATTCGAGTTTTTGCCGCTGCAAACTCCGTGGGTTCGCGGATTTTTTCATCTTTCCGAAGATAAGCTTCTCGGCGAAATGCGGCTTCTGCTGCGCAACGGGGAATCGTTCGGCGGCGCGGACGCGATCGTCGAGCTAGCGAAATACGTTTGGTGGGGATGGCCGCTCGTTGCGGTCGCGCAAATTCCGCTCGTTAGCCGGCTGCTTCGTGCGGGGTATCGCCACATTGCGGCGCGACGGAAATGTCTGAACGCCGCCTGTGCCTTGCAGGATGAACCGAATCCGAAAGGAATGATCGCGGAAGCGAAAGGAACGCAACGATGAACGCGAGTTGGATTTTCTTAGGCGGTTTGTTTGTGACTGCGGCGGCTTCGATATTAGTCGTGAGCTACTTGCACGGCCCGCTGCTGAAATTATTAGAGGACCTTTGCGGCACGGACGACCGGGCAAAATTCTGGCTGGCCTTTTCCAATGTGACTCTGATTCTCACCCCGCTTCTCTTTGCCCTGCACCATCGCCCGTCGGCGAACTCGACTTCGAATTCTGTTTTTGAATTGGCCGGTCAATTGGAAATCGCACTGATGGGGCTAGTGGCTTCCGTAATTGCGATGGGATTTGTGTTGGGCCGATTCATTCGGCGCAGCCAGCCGATCGCGCAGGAGAAGCATGCCGCGATGAAATCGGCGTAAGGCGTGTTGAAAATATTTCGCGCCCTCGGAAGTCTCAAATGAGCGATGCGACAAAGCAACAGATCGTGGTGACCGGTGCCTTTGGCTATACCGGGAAGTATATTACGCGCCTCTTGCTCGCGATGGGGAAGCGCGTGCGGACGCTTACCGGGCACCCCAACCGGCCGAACGAGTTTGGAGACCGAATCGAGGTTGCGCCACTTAACTTTTCAGACCGTGACTGGCTGACCGCGAGCTTGCGTGGCGCCGAATGCCTTATCAACACATACTGGGTCCGCTTTAACTACGGGCGTGAGACATTTGATCAGGCGGTCGAAAACACAAAGACTCTCATAGCGGCAGCAAAGGACGCAGGAGTAAGGAAGCTTGTTCACATCAGCATCTCAAACCCCACACTCGATTCGCCCCTCCCATATTTTCGAGGAAAGGCGGAAATCGAAGCCGCTATTCAAGAATCCGGATTGCGATATGCGATTCTCCGCCCGACTGTCATTTTTGGTTTCGAAGACATCTTGATTAACAACATTGCGTGGCTCTTGCGCCATTTCCCCGCGTTCGCAATTCCAGGTTCTGGTGAATACCGAGTCCAGCCGATTTTTGTGGAAGATGTGGCCGAGCTTGCCGCCCTCTCGTCTCAAGAAGAAACTGACGGCACTCGCGACGCGGTTGGACCTGAGATATTCACCTTCAATGAACTCGTTCGGCTGATCGCAGCCCATACACAGAGCCGAGCAAAGATTGTGCATGTGCCGCCAAGCGCGGCTCTTCTACTGAGTAACGCGCTGGGAGCGATTCTTGGTGATCGCATTTTGACCGAGGAAGAAATCCAAGGACTGATGGCCGGGCTGCTTGTCTCTGCCGAGGCGCCGACGGGATGCACGCGTTTTTCTGATTGGCTGAAGATGAACTCGGAAGAGGTTGGCAGAGAGTACTCATCGGAACTTGCGAGGCACTATGCGCGGAAGCAGCCAGCGGCCACTTAGAACTGCTTGCGCGCTTTAACCGGAGGCTCTATGCAACGAATCATCTATTTGATCTGGGCGGCAGGAACGGTGCAGCTTCTGATTCTCGCGGCGAATTTCATACTGCCGGAAAAATTGCGATGCCGCGAAAATCTCGCACGGATGAGTCCGATGCTTCGCGACGTATTCATCGTGCACTGGATTTACATTCTCATGATCCTCGGAATTTTCTCCGCGATCTGCATTTGGTTTGCGCCGGAACTTGCGGGCGCGAGCCGCCTTGGACATTTCTT
>JBAWGF010000153.1:0-7533 GCA_049592615.1 Candidatus Acidiferrales bacterium | reverse complement strand
ATTCGAGCCACTCTTCTGGCTCCTGTGCGCGTGGATTGTTGTGCGGATCGCAAAGGGCGCGTCCCCGAAGCTGTGGCTCTGGTTCGGCGTCGTCGCTGGCATCGGACTTGAAAATAAGCACACGATGCTCGTTTTTGGCGTGGCTCTCGTCGCGGGGCTTCTGCTCTCTGGCCACGCGCGCTTGTTTCGCTCGAAGTGGATTTGGATCGGCGCGCTCATTGCGCTGATGATTTTTCTTCCGAATCTCCTCTGGGAATCGCGCCACGGCTGGCCGCAAATCGAGGTTGTGCGCAACGCACAGCAATTCAAGAATGTCGAGATCGGTCCGCTGCGCTTTCTCCTCGACCAGATTTTATTTCTTCATCCGCTCTCACTTCCGATTTGGATTGCGGGGCTAGGCTGGCTATTTTTTTCGCGGGAAGGGAAGCGCTTTCGGTTTCTCGCATGGACGTTTGTGATTGTTCTTGCGATCTTCATGACGCTCGGAGGGAAATCCTATTATCCACTGCCTGCGTACCCGCTCCTGTTGGCCGCGGGAGGAGTCGCGCTCGAACGATTCCTCGCGTCGCCCGCACGCCGCTGGATGCGCGTGGCGTATCCGGCAGCCCTCGTTCTGGGCGGAATCATCATTATTCCATTCGGCGTTCCAATTCTGCCGGTGGATATGTTCGTGCGATTCTCGCAGGAGCTTCCTTACGCGAGCCACGTGAAGACCGAACGTGATGCCACGGCCGCGCTCCCGCAACTTTACGCGGACATGATGGGATGGGACGCGATGGCTGAATCCATCTCTCGCGTCTATCACGAGCTTCCGAAACCGGAACGCGCGAATTGTGCGATCCTCGCGGGGAATTACGGCGAGGCGGGCGCGATTGATTTCTACGGGCCGCGGCTCGGCTTGCCGAAAGCAATCGGCGGTCACAACAATTACTATTTATGGGGGCCGCGCAATTATTCAGGCGCCTGCGTAATTCTGTTTGGCGAGCGCGCCGAACAGAACAAGAATCTTTTTGGTGACGTCCAGCGCGTCGCGACGATCACAAATAACTACGCGATGCCGAGTGAACAGAATGTTCCGGTGTATCTTTGCCGCAAACCGCGCGCCCCGCTCGCCGAACTCTGGCCGCACTTCAAGCTGATCATTTGAACGTGTGAGAAGTTCGAAGCCTCAGCCTTTAATGCAGGGGCCCGTGCCGGGGAAATCGCGCGTCGCGTTCGAGCGCCGGCACGTCGAGGCCCGAGGCAACGAGCCGGTGGCCGATTTCCGATTCCGTATTCTTTGCGATGCACAGCAACACGCATTCGCAGGTCAGGATCGGAATCGTGCGCCCCTCGAACTGGTCGTGATGCGGGGCAACCTGCTCGGCCTTTTTCAGGATGGATTGCAACTCCATCGATCGCGCGAGCGGCTTGCCGTCCTGCTTCGCTTCTTTCTTGGACGACCGAAAGAATCGCCGCGCGCGCTTCGTTTCTTCGCTCTGACGCTTCTGATTGTAAATTTCAATCCAGTGATGCCATCGCTGCGGGCTGATCTGGCAGATTTGTTGCAAAAATGCTTCCACCTGCTCTTCGTCTTCCCAATACTTCGCAAGTCGGTCCCATTCGTAGATGTACATTCCGGCGAGCAGATCGGCTACCTCCACGGCGCTCGCCGCGCGGCTTTTTGCGAGCATCATGGCGAGACCCTCCACGCGCGCCAGGTCTTGTGTCAATCTGTGCGTCACGGCGGCAGGATTTCGCTCGCCTTCGGCCGGCCCGTTGTCGCGGGGCGCCGCACCGCTGTCTTTTCCTCGAAATAATTTCATCGCCGCTGGATGACTCCGCAGGACAGTTTATCAAACCATTCATTGGTGTCGTCCGCGCGGGAGTTTCAATTGGACGCATCGGTCAACTCCAGCGATTCAAAACCCCCGCGGACTTGTTGTATTGTTTATGCGCGCGGATTTATTGCAAAGAGCAAGGGCCCGGGGGAAAACATGAAATCGGAGAATCCATTGCTGGGAACCTGGCGGCTGATGTCCATTGAGGGCGTCGTCCCGAAGGCCGCCGTATTTTCGATGGGCGCGAAACCACGCGGAATTTTGATGTACGACACGAACGGGCTCATGGCCGCGCAAATCATGCGCGATCCGCGCCCTGAATTTCCGACTGGCTACGAAAGCGCCACCCCGGAAGAGATCAAGGATGCCTTCGAAGGGTATTACTGCTATTTCGGGACATACGAAGTCGACATCGAAAACAAAATGGTGACGCATCGCCTGGAAGGCTGCCTTCGCCCCAAAGAAGTTGGGAGGGAATTTGTGCGCGCGTTCAAATTGTCCGGCGACACGCTGGTATTGACACCAGTCAGGAATGGAAAGAAGGTACAGACCCGGCTCATCTGGGAGCGCGCAAAATAATCACGGCGCCGCGATTCCTGCCGCCTACAAACCGAGCACGTTTACGAGTTCTCGCACCGACGCAGCCGATTTATCCAGCGCCGCTTTTTCATCAGCCGTCAGTTTGATTTCGATAATCTGCTCGATGCCGCGGGCTCCCAGTTTCGCAGGTACGCCGACGAAAAGCCCGCTGATGCCGTATTCGCCCTCAAGATACGCGGCGCACGGAAGAATTTTCTTCTTGTCCTTCAGGATCGCTTCCACCATTTCGAATACGGCTGCCGACGGCGCGTAGTACGCCGAGCCGGTTTTCAGCAGATTCACGATTTCGGCGCCGCCCTTGCGCGTTCGCGTGATGATGGCTTCCAGTTTGTCCTTCGCGATCAATTCGGGGAGCGGAATTCCTGCGACGGTGGAATAGCGCGCAAGCGGCACCATGTCGTCACCGTGCCCGCCGAGCACGAAGGAGTGCACGTTTTCGACCGACACCCCGAGCTCCGCCGCGACGAACGTGCTCATCCGCGCCGAGTCCAGCACGCCCGCCATCCCAATCACCCGGTTCTTCGAGAACCCGCTCACTTTGAATGCCGCCTGCGCCATCGCATCGAGCGGATTCGTCACGATAATCAAAATTGCACCGGGAGAAAGCTTTACGACTGCCTCGACGACCGCCTTGACCACGTCGTAGTTCGCTTTGAGCAAATCGTCGCGGCTCATTCCGGGCTTGCGCGGAAATCCCGCGGTGATTACGATGATGTCGCTGTTCGCCGTTTCGCGGTAATCGCCTGCCGCGGTCGAAATTCCCACCGCGTGCGCATCCGTCCCCAGAATCGGCGCCGACTCCGCCATGTCGAGCGCTTTTCCCGCAGGGACGCCTTCGAGGATGTCGGTCAGCACCACGTCCGCGAGCCCCGCGTCATGAATTCGCTGCGCTGTAGTCGATCCGACAAATCCTCCGCCCACAACCGTCACCTTCTTCCGCATTTCGTTCCCTCCTTATGAGTTCCTAATTCACAAATCGTTTGTTCAGCCGGCTGCGACGGCCGATTGCATGTTTTCGATGATGGCGGCGGCAAACTCCGAAGTCTTCAATTTCTTCGCACCGGTCATCAAGCGCTCGAGATCGTACGTCACTCGCTTCTGTTGGATCGTTCGGGAGATTCCGTCCTCGATCAATTTCGCGGCTTCCTTCCATCCGAGGAACTCGAACATCATTACGCCCGAAAGCATCACGGAACTCGGATTGATCACGTCCTTGTCCGCGTATTTCGGCGCCGTCCCGTGCGTGGCTTCGAAAATGCCGAAGCCGTCGCCGATGTTTGCGCCCGGAGCCATCCCCAGGCCTCCGACCTGCGCTGCGCAGGCATCCGACAGATAATCGCCGTTCAAATTCGGCGTCGCGAGCACCTGATATTCATCCGCGCGCGTGATCACCTGTTGAAAGATCGAATCGGCGATGCGGTCGTTCACCATAACTTTTTGCTTCCACTGCCCGCGTCCATGCGAAGACGAAAGCGCGTCGAGCGTCCGCTTCACCTCCGCGTAAATCGTTTTCTTGAAGTCATCGGTCGCCTGCTCGAGTCCCGGCTCGACCATTGCCGCGTTCTGCTCGATCGAAAGGTTTGCGTTGTTGTCTTTGTTCCCGAGAATCCAGCTTTCGCGTTCGGTCACAATGTGCTGGCGGAACTCGGCGGTCGCAAGCTCGTACCCCCAATCGCGGAAGCCGCCCTCGGTAAACTTCATGATGTTGCCCTTATGGACGAGAGTCACAATCTGCCGTTTCTTATCGAGCGCATGCTGGATCGCACGGCGCACGAGCCGCTTCGTCCCGAACGGAGATATCGGCTTGATGCCGATCGCGGAATCTTCACGAATGTGTTTCGAAGTGCCTTTCAGCATCTCGCCGTTCAAAAACTCGATGATCTTTCTTGCTTCCGGCGAGCCCGAGCGCCACTCGATCCCCGCGTACACGTCTTCGGTGTTTTCGCGGAAAACCATTATGTTCATGCGCTCCGGGTGGCACACCGGCGAAGGCACACCTGCGAAATAGCGGACCGGGCGCACGCAGGCGTAGAGGTCGAGAACTTGGCGCAGCGTCACGTTGAGCGATCGAATCCCGCCGCCAACCGGAGTTGTGAGCGGCCCTTTGATTGCCACGCGAAAATCCCGGATGGCATCCACGGTGTCTTGCGGCAGCCATTCCTGGAACTGGTTATAGGCTTTTTCGCCCGCGAAAGCCTCCAGCCAAGCGATCTTGCGTTTTCGGCCGTACGCCTTTTCAACCGCGGCATCGAACACGAGTCGCGACGCTTTCCAGATGTCCCTCCCGGTGCCATCTCCTTCAATGAAGGGAATGATCGGCTGGTCGGGAACACGATACGCGTCGCCCGCATATTCGATCAGCTTTCCATTCGATGGGACGGCGACTCCGTTGTATGACTTTTTCATTTTAGTAGGACCTCGGGCGGCATCAATTGGGGCGATATGGTGGGGCGTCGCGCCGCAGTTTGAAGCAGCACAAGATAATACATTCTGTGCGGGATGGCGTCTACTGCTTGGGCTTTTGCTGCGATTGTTGCTGGCGCTGCTGCTGTTCCTCCGTCCATGGCGGGACGATGCCGTTCATTCGCGCGTAGGCGATCGATTGGCCCAGATGCTCGGACATGTGGCGGAGGATGAAGATCATGACGCCCCGGTACGTATTCTTCCCCCCGAACCAATCCAGCTGCTTCTCGACGTCGGAGTCGGGCACCGCGACGATTGCTTCGCGCAAATGGGCGAAGGAATCCTTTAACGTCTCGATTACCTTCGCTTTGTCGGTGACCGATTTATCGAATCCTTGCACCTTGAATCCCGCGGGCGGCTGCGTACCGAACAGTCGCGGGATGTTGAAATTTGCCGCAGCAACGTGCATGAACACTTCGCTCACAGAACGCACGCCCTCTGCCGGGCGCCACGTATATTTTTCGGCAGGAATTGCTTGAGCGAGGCGGACGAACTTATCCTCTTGCCCCTTCAATTCGTTGAGTATTTCCCAGCGGACGCCGGACGTCGGAGGAGCAGGCGCGGCGGCGGTGGCAGATTGAGCCGACGGATTGGCTTGCGCCCGGGTTGAGGGGGAACTCGATAGTAGAATCGCAACGCAAAAGAGAAAAACAATGGATATACGGAGCAATAATTTCATCTTGAAAACCTCTTTGTTGAATTTGAATTCCTGGCCTGTTAAGCAAACGCGCATCGCTTCCGCGCATTTGTTCAGCGACGCATTTGGTATCGCCAGGTGTGAGGTGGGCTTTTCTACCGGCGACGCGAAACGCGCACATCATAATACAATTGAGCTTCCTTCGGAAATATCCGCGCGCGCAAGATCCGAATGCTACCGGATTCCAACTTGCCCGCGAACCGAATCGATCAGTTTTTGCGAATCGAATCCGACGCCGTCGCGAAAAACAATCTCAACTTTCTCGATATCCGCGATGTCCTTCGACGGGTCCCCGCGAATCACGACGAGATCGGCCTGCTTGCCTGCTGCGATCGTGCCGATTCGGTCTGCCTGGCCCAGGTATTGCGCTCCATTCGCGGTGGCAATGTGAATTGCTTCCAGCGGCGTGAAACCGGCCTCGACAAGCAATTCGATCTCGCGCTGGTCACCAAATCCAGGCAGGACTCCGCCGATTCCGGTTGGATCAGGTCCAGCCAGAAGCAGGCCTCCTGCCTTCGCAAACGCTAATTCAAATTCCATCTCTCTTTTGAAAAGGGCTGCGAATGGAGTCGAACTTCCACCAGACGGCGGAACCGCCCGCACATGGGCGCTGAGGTAGCTTGCTTTCGATTCGGGAGACATCGCGTCGGCGACTCGCGCGGGCAAAACAGGCCGGCCAGGAACGATGGATTCAAAGACAGGCAGCGTGGACGTCACCGCGACGCCGTGCGCGATCAGGAAATGGATCAGGTCCTGAACCTGCGGGCTCGAGATTTCCATTTTCAACCACGGTTGAGCCGCAGATCGTCCCGGCGGGCATACGTCCGGTTGCTTGCCGGCGAAAAACTCCGCGTCCGTCAAAACCGGCCCATGCTCGAAATCGTCGATCCCCAGCTCCACAGCCTCGCGGTATCCGACCGAACAAAGGTGTCCCGTAATCTTCATCCCCCGCTTATGCGCCTCTTCGATTGCCGCGCCAAGCTCCGCCCGCGTGATGTGCATGTAGGCCTTGATGGAAGTGACGCCTTGATCCGCCCAGTAATTCACCTGGCGGCGCGCGTCATCCGGCCCGGTCAGAGTATGCACTTGCCCGAACAGATTTCCGGCCCCTTCGAGATACGGACCGGTCACATCCATTTTCGGACCTGGAATCTGGTTCGCGTCAATTTGCTTTTTGAGATTCAGGTCGCCGTAGGGTTCCACGCTTCCCGTCGTTCGCATCGTCGTGACGCCGGCCGCGAGATACAGCCGCGGTCCGGAAAACGGCAGCTCCGCGAACCATCTACCGGGAGGAACGTTGTTGCCATCGGAATCGACGAGCATGGAGGCGCTGTAGAAAAGGTGATTGTGCATGCCAACGATTCCGGGGATCACGGTGTAGCCGCGCAGGTCGAGCACTTGCGCCTCTTGCGGTACAGTCACGCTGCCCGCAATTCCCACGGCGTCAATCTTGCCGTTGCGAAGGATGATCGTCTGATCTTCGCGCGCGGCCGCGCCTGTGCCGTCAATCACTCGCACGTGCGTCAAAGCCACAACCGGCGCGTCCACCTTGACGTATCGCTGGACCTCCGGGCCTCTTGCCTGCCCAAATGCCGGAGCGGCGATCGTCGCCGCAATCACGATTGCGAACCGGACCTTGTGCATGCCGACCTCCCCACTATGAAAACCCGCGCACAGCAATTTGCCGTCGAAAAGTACCCCACATCGAACGCTCCGTCAATCACTCGCTGCCGAAGCTGCTGGCACATCTGTTGACGTGATTCGACCGCAACCGCCAAAAGGTGAAATAATCGATCCCGTGGGACGATTGCGCATCATCGCAGAGCGCGGTGCCATCATCGCAATTGCGTTGTTGGTTCTTGTGTACGTCTCCGATTTTCTGCTCATCGAGTACCGCGCGCGCTCAAAAAACCCTGCTGTATATGGAACCGTGCAATTCGAGCGCTACTATTC
>JBAWGF010000152.1:0-20759 GCA_049592615.1 Candidatus Acidiferrales bacterium | reverse complement strand
GCTGAAGGCCGCCAACAAAGAAAGCGGCACAGAGGTGCCGACTCTGATGAGTTACGATTTCGGCGGGACTTCCGTCGAAGTCAAGACAACCGGAAACAACGCGTCCTACACGGCCCGGGCAGCTCAGTACTATATTTTCGCCGATCAGAAGGAAGCGATCGAAGACCTCATCACGCGCTTCAGCCCAGCCGAAAAGCCGGCGAAATCCGTCACTCAGCTCCCCGAATTTAAGGAAATTCACTCGTACATCGGGTCCGATGCGGCCCTCGAATTCTTCGCGCGCGTGCCGGATCTCAGCAAGCTGGCTCCTCCGGAACAGAAAGACAATCCATTCCTCGTCTTCGCTCGCAATGTTCACGTGGATAAGGTCCACGTTTTCGGGGGCGGCATCAGTTTTGCTGGAGACGCGATGCGCTTCCGCGGCGCCATTCTTGGCGATGCCGCGCCGGAAACTCTCTTCGACATCGGCGGGACGAGCAGGAAAGTTCTTGAGACGCAATCCGTCGTCGGGCCCGGTCCGATCTTCACGATCTCGTCTTTTGATCTCGCCGCGACATACCAATTAATCCGCGGCGGCCTCACCGGCGCGCTCACGCCGAAACAGTCCGGAAACGTAATGATGGTCGAAGGTTTGGCGCAAGGATTTCTGGGGATGTCTTTGTCCGATGCCCTCGGTCTGTTCACTGGAGAATTCGCGTCGGAAACGTCGTTCAACGAAGACGCTTCGATGCAGCGTTTGTTTGCAGTGACCATCCAGAAGCAGCAGGAAGTTCTTCGCTTGTTGCGGGTTGCGCTCGAAAAGGTCACCGTTGCGGAGGAAACAGCCGGCGGGACAACTTTCCTGGATGTCTCGTATCCATCCCACGACCCCGTGACGGGAGCGGACAAGCGAGACTTCTACTACGTTGCTGTGACTCCCAAAATGATTCTGGTCGCCCCCCACAAGGCGATGCTGCGCGAAGCAATTGAGCGCATGAATTCGAAGCCAGGCGAGACGCCTCCGAACGCAGGCCTCGCGAACGCGGAATTCGCCCATATGAGGTCGCTTTTCCCTGAAAAACTCTCCGGCATTGAGGGCGCGGACTTCGAACGCATTCCTTGGGATAAAATCGTTTCGAATCTTGCGAAGCAGGCGTCGAATGCGGCCAAGGAAGCCTCGGCCCCCAATACCCCGCAGGTTGACTGGCAGAAGTTGATAAAACCCGATATCTTTTCGCGTCATCTCCACTTGTTCATGGGCGCCTGGTGGAAAGACTCGAACGGCGTGTACTTTGACTCGTACCTCCAGTAAAACACACCCTTTGCTTTTGATTCCTCGCATCATTCTGTTCGTTGCTCTCTGCATCCCCGGTGTATGCCCGCATGTCTCCCGTGCGCAGGAGCCCGGCCCTCTCGCACAACCGGCGATTCGCTCCACCACCGAGCTTGTGAAGGTCGATGCCGGCATTCTCGACCTGAACGGGAAATTTGTCGGCGGGCTCGAGCAGAAGAATTTCCGCATTCTCGATCATGGAGTCGAGCGCCCGATTCTGTTTTTTGCACCCGTCGAGGCTCCCGCGCAAGTCATCGTCATGATCGAAACCAGCCCTGCCGTCTATCTGATTCACACCTTGCATCTCGCCGCCGCATACGAGCTTCTCAACGGTCTCGCCGCGGACGATCAGGTTGCTCTCGTCACCTACGATGAAGCGCCTCACGCAATCCTTCCCTTCACGCTCGACAAATCGGCTCTGGCGGCCGCATTCGATAAAATTCAATTCACGCTTGGCACAGGTCAGTTGAATTTCTTCGACTCGGTTTCGACCGTGCTCGATTGGGTCGCGCCCGCCTCCGGGAAAAAAGCTCTCGTTCTCCTCACCACAGGTCTCGATTCTTCGCCGCCCGCTCGCTGGGATGCTCTGGTCCAAAAGCTTCGCGCGCGCGACGTCGTCGTCTATTCCGTCGGGCTAGGCGGCCCTTTACGTCAGCCCGCATTGAAAAAATCGAAGCCGTCGAAGAAACCACCGAAGTCTGGCTCAAAGCAAGACTCCGCTTCTCGGGAGTCTGAAAATCCTCTCAGCTTCGAGAAGGCGAATAACGATCTGCTCGAACTCGCAGCGATTACAGGCGGGCGCGCATATTTCCCCGAATCCGCCAAGGATTTCGCGCCGATGTACCGCGAGATTGCCTCGGCTCTGCGGCATCAGTACGTCCTCGGAATCGCGCCGGAACACGATGGCAAGTTTCACGAAATCACCGTAGAGATTCTCGACGGCAACGGCCCGCATGCCGGGCCCGAAGTCAAACGCGCTGAGTTTCGCGTTTTGGCTCGGCAGGGATTTCTCGCGCCGGGTCCCTGATCTCATTTCTCGGTGACATGAACTGGAATTTCCCCTCCCCTTGCGCCGTATAATCTAAAGTCGCGTCTGGCAAAACGACGGGCGCTTTTCGGAGGCTTGGTGGCACGACGAAGAGCCATCTTCCTGATTCCTTTTGTCATTGTGTTTTTCGGATTCGCTTCGCGGCCCGCGCCGCACGAGCAAACAAGCGCGTTGCCTGCAAATCAGACCGCCGCTCCGGCGCGGTTCGAATTTGGCGGCAACGCGGCGGAAGTCCCCGCCGAATTCGTCGGCAATCTCATCTTCCTTCCGGTGCGCTTGAACGAGACGCAGCCTTCTCTCTTCGAACTCGATTCCACCGCGGTCTCTTCGTCGATTGATCCGGAACGCGCCGCGGAGCTGGGACTCGCAGCCAGGGAATCCTCGTCGAGCGCGCCGTCTTCGGTTCCCGCGTCGCTTCGCAATCTCTCGCTTCATCTTCCCGGCGTCGAGATTCCGGCTCTCTCCCTGTCTGTGAGCGCGAGAAAGGATTTTGCGGCCGACGTGGGCCGGCGCTACCAGGGAGCGATCGGCAACGATTTTTTGGAGCGCGTCATCGTGGAGATTGATTATGCTCGTCAAACCGTTCGGCTTTACGACCCGAGCGTGTACAAGTACGCCGGCCGCGGCGTAAGCGTTCCATTGACATTCATCGGAGACATTCCCATCGTCCACGCAAAATTCAGCGCGCCGAAGGGAAGGGTTCACGAGGCGGATTTCGCGGTTTGCACGGCGCTCGATGATGCCATTGTTCTTTCCGGAAATTATGAGGACTCACACCACGTCGTCACGTCTCACCTGAAGACGGCGTCCGCATATCGGCCCGAATGGAACGGATCGGAGAACAACGCCCTCGGACGCTTGAAGGAATTTCAAATCGGAAAACATCCCGTCGATGAATCGATCGCTGTGTTTGCTCAAAGACTTCCGGTCGCCGCGGGAAATTCCAATCTTGCAGGCTTGATCGGCGGCGGGCTTCTCAAACGCTACACCGTTACGTTTGATTATCCTCACCACCAGATGTTTCTCGACCCGAATACACACTTCGCGGACTTTGCCGAAGCGGACATGAGTGGAATTTCGGTCATCGCTCGCGGTCCGGGACTCAGGACATTTGTAATTGCCAATGTCGCGCCCGCAACTCCCGCGTCCGAAGCGGGAATTCAGAAAGGCGACGTTATCGCCGGAATTGATGATGAAGCCGCTGCCGACTTGACGCTTGTTTCCATCCGCAGCCTCTTCCGTCAAATCGGCCACCGCTACAAACTTCTCCTTGAACGAAATGGAGAGACTTTTCAGGCCACAATTCAGATGCGCCGCTTGGTTTGATCGTCAGGCAATTACAAGGAATTGTTAAGTCGGCGGGGATAAAGTCTCAGGCGGCAGGTTCGAGGCCGGCCTCGGGCTTCGCCCGGCCTCTTGAAGCGCGCGTCGCAGCAGATACTCGATCTGAGCGTTCAAGCTGCGCAACTCATCCGCAGCCCAGCGCTCGAGCGCGACGTAAGTCGCCGGGTCGAGTCGCAGCAGGAATGCTTTGCGCTCCGCCATCTCCGCTCCCTACGTGTACAGCGTTCCCGTATTCACCACCGGCTGCGGGCTGCGCTCGCCGCACAGAACGACCAGCAAATTGCTGACCATCGCGGCGCGCCGCTCCGGATCGAGGTCCACGAGCTTCTTTGCTGAAAGCTGTTCGAGCGCCATCTCAACCATGCTCACCGCGCCGTTCACGATCGTCTGCCGCGCGGCCACGATCGCTGAGGCCTGCTGCCGCTGCAGCATCGCGCCCGCAATCTCTGCCGCGTACGCGAGGTGGCTGATCCGCGCTTCGGTGACCTCTACACCTGCTTTCGTTAAGCGGTCCTGAATTTCTTTTTTCAGGTGCTCGGCCGTTTCGGCCGTGTGGCTCCGCAAACTCATCTGTCCGTCAACGTGCGAGTCGTAGGCATACGACATCGCCAGAGTTCGCAGCGCCGATTCGCTTTGCACTTGCACGAAGTTCTCGTAGCTATCAACCTGGAACACCGCCTCCGCCGTATCCACCACTTGCCACACGACGACCGCCGCAATTTCGATCGGATTCCCGTCGAGATCGTTCACTTTGAGCTTCGAGGTTTCGAAGTTTCGAACGCGCTGCGAGATCCGCCGTTTGCTCGTGAACGGATTCACCCAGCGGAATCCCTGGCTGCGTAACGTGCCCACGTACGTTCCAAACAGCTGCAGCACCTGCGCCTCGTTCGGATTCACGATGAGCAAACCGGGTAAAAGAATCACCTCGACGATAAACGCCACCGCGCAGGTAATTACTCCGCCCATTACTTGCGTTTGAACTGACTCGATAAAGAAATAGACCGTGGCTGCCATCGCCGACAAGATCAGTAAAAGCATCATCCCACCCGGGAGAGAAAAGGCTGGCTTCTCTTTCATAGCGTCCTCCTTACCTTCATATCTAAATGATATCATTATGATTTCAACTGTCAAGGTGAATCGAATCAGAAATAACTATCCTATGTTCATATACATACAACGAGTTAACACTTCGGCGGGTTGAAACGTCCTACATAATAAGGCCATTCTCTTGTGCAGACCACACTTGACGCCCGCTCAGCAATCCGCGAAGCTCTGATGCCAACAGGCCAACCAGTGGCTGAAATTTCTGAAGACATTCAACTCGTAGCCGCGGCCCGCACCGGCGATCGCTCGGCCTTTGGCAGGCTGTATGAACGTCACGCGCAGATGGTGCATGGCGTCCTGCTGGCGCACGTACCCTATGTGGAGGCGGACGACCTCGTTCAGGATGTTTTCCTCGCCGCGATGAAAAAAATCAACTCGCTGCGTGAGCCGGCGGCGTTCGCGGGATGGCTGCTCGCGATTGCGCGAAATCGCGCACATGATTTTTATCGTCGGCCGCGCACGGAGGGCGAGTTTCCGCAGGAGATTGGCAATAGCAATCCTCGCAATCACGAAGCGAGCCTCGCGCTCGAAGCGATCCGCTCGCTTCCCGAAGCGTACCGCGAAACTCTGATTCTGCGCCTCGTCGAAGGAATGACAGGGCCGGAGATTGCAGCTCGCACGGGCCTTACGCCCGGTTCGGTGCGCGTCAATCTGCACCGTGGAATGAAGCAGTTGCGGGAGAAACTTATGGGGAGCCAAATAAATGAATGACGACTATCTCTGGGACGGCTCCGGCGCGCCCGACCCGGAAGTCGAGCGGCTGGAAAAACTCCTCGGGCGTTTCCGGCACAATCGGCCGGCGCCGGAGTTTCCCGCTGTTCTTGTCGTGCCAAATCCCTCGCGCATCCAAAGGATCGCCTGGCCGTTCGCCATCGCCGCGATGATTCTTTTCGTCTGTTTCGTTTGGTGGATGAGGCTTTCTTTGAATCGCGGTATGTGGACGATTGCGAATGTGGAAGGTGCGCCTCAAATGGCGGGCCATGCGGCGAAGCGAAATCACGCGTGGAAAATCGGCCAGCAACTCGTGACCGATGCAGACTCGCGCGTCGAATTGCAGGTGCGCGGACTCGGGCATATCGATGTCGAACCCAATTCGCGTCTCACTCTGCTCCTCGCAAGCAAGGATCACCAACAAGTCCGTCTCGATCGCGGCACGATTCACGCTTCGATCGTCGCCCCGCCATATGTTTTCCTCGTTCACACCCCGACCGCTTACGCGTTGGACATGGGCTGTGCCTACACGCTTCACGTCAATGACGATGGTTCGAGTATTTTGCGCGTCACGTTTGGCTGGGTGGATTTGCAGCATGACTCCATCCAATCGCTCGTTCCTGCAGGCGCTGCGGCGGAATCGAAGCCCGGCTTCGGTCCGGGCGCTCCTTATTATGAAGATGCCTCGGACCAATTTCGCCGGGCGCTTGAAATCGTGAACTTTGATTTGAAGGATGCGCAGACTCGTTCCGCAGCTCTGACCATCGTTCTCGAAGAATCTCGCCCGCGGGACGCATTCACTTTACTCAATCTCTTTCGTCGCGTGGATCCCTCCGACCGCGGCCGCATGTTTGATCGTCTTGCAGCGCTCGTTCCCCCGCCTGCTGGTGTGACCCGCGAAGACGTCGTAAACGGCGATTGGAGCCGGATCGATCTCTGGTGGGAAAAACTCGGCATCGGCAGTGCCAAGAAAGACTTCAAAAGACCTCCGCGCGTCGAAGAATAGCGCCTGTTTTTGTGAATGCCGGCCTCGGTCTTTGAAGAAAGGCTGTATGGGCTTTCGAATTCGCGTTTGAGAAAACCTGTGAGACTTAGTGGAATTTCTTGAGGGTCGTGGCCATATCGTAAAGGCGCGCGTCCACCTTTGCATAGACGGTGCCCGGCTCAAATTTTCCTGAAGAATTCCGTTTCCCGGCTCGCACACCCGTCAGGATTTCGATTCCCTTCTCGATCGTCGCAACCGGATAGATGTGAAATTTTCCCTGCGCGACGGCTTCAATCACATCATCGCGCAGCATCAAGTCTTCCACGTTTTCCGCAGGAATCAGAGCGCCTTGCTTGCCGGTGAAGCCTTTGATCCGGCAGACGTCGTAGAAGCCTTCGATTTTTTGGTTCACGCCGCCGATCGGCTGGATATCGCCCTGCTGGTTCACCGAGCCGGTTACCGCCAGTTCCTGCCGGATCGGAAGGTCGGCCAGTGCTGAGAGCAGCGCGTAGATTTCGGTCGAGCTGGCGCTGTCGCCGTCCACGCCCGAATACGATTGCTCGAAGCAAAGGCTCGCGGCGAGTGAAAGCGGTTTGTCCTGCGCGAACGTGCGCCGCATGTAACCGGCGATGATCTGCATCCCCTTGTCGTGGAAGCGCCCGCTCAAATTCGACTCGCGCTCGATATTGATGATGCCGTTTTTCCCGAGCGCCACCGAAGCCGTGATGCGCACGGGTTTGCCGAATGCGTAGCCGCCGATTTCGAGCACGCTCAATCCGTTCACCTGCCCGGTGCGCCCGCCGGTCGTGTCGATGAAGATCAAATTCTGCTCCACCATCTCGCGGATTTTCGTCTCCGTCAGGTTGTGGCGTTCGATTTTCGCGTCGAGCGCCTTGCGCACATGTTCCCCGGTAATGACGCTCTTCTTCTCATGCCGCGCGACGTAGCAGGCCTCGCGCCCCAGATCCGCGAGATCGAAGAATCGCGTCGTAATTTTCCCGCGCCGTCCCGCCCGGCGCACGCCGTGCTCCAGAATCCCCGCAACCGCTGTCCGGTCGAACGGCAGCAAGTGCTCGTCATCTGACAGCTTCCTCAGGCGTCCGCCGTACTGGCGGATCACGTCGTCGCTCCACGTCATTTCCTCGTCGAATTCGACGCGCACCTTGAAAATCTTTTTGAAGTCGTCCTCGAAATCGTAAAGGAGCTCGTACATTTCGCGGTCACCGATCAAAATGATCTTCACGTGAATGTCGATCGGTTCCGGCTTCAGCGCCGCCGTGCTGAACGGAAAAAACACATCCACCGGCTGGATCTCGAGTTTCCCATGATTGAGCGTGCGCTTGAGCGTGCGCCACACCCCGGTCTCGGTCAGCGCATCCATTGTGTACATCACCAGGAACCCGCCGTCGGCGCGCAGCAGCGATCCGCCGCGCAGGTCCATGAAATCCGAGCTCCAGCCGCCGCGCGCGTCGTAGCTGCGGTGGATTGTGCCGAACAGATTCGCGTAGGTCGGAATCGTTTCGAAGATGACGGGACACTTCTCCTGTTCGCCGTGCGCGAGAATTACGTTCACGCCGTAAACGCGGAATGGATCGCGGTCGCTGCGCTCCGGCCGAGGCCCGCCGCCGCCCTCCGACGGCGGCTGATCCTCTTCTCCCTCCCGTTCCTTGAACGGTTCGAGATTGTCGAGGATGTGATGGCGAACCTCCTCGAGATATTCCGCAATCTGCTGCGTCGGGTACTTTTCTTTTAGTTCCTCGATCACGCCGTCCACCAGCACGGACGCTGCTTCTTGCTCGAGGTAACTCATCTCGCTTGCGAGTTCGCGTGAGAGCGACAGCGTCTTCCGGTAAACGACTGTGAACTCTTGCCGGAACTGGTCGTACTTCCTCTCGAGTTCCTCCGCTGCCACGCTCTCGAGTTTTCCGTCTTGCACCAGCTTTGGAATCTCCTCGATCGGCACCATCTGCCCTTCGAGCACTGGAAAAATCTCAGGCAGGGCCACCGCGCCAACCTGCATTCGGCCCAGCGCGAATTGCTCGCGCGCGATGCGGCGCGTGAAATCGTCCATCAGCTCTTTTTCGCGCAGCGTGAATCGCTCGACGATGCGCGTTTTCTGCCGCTGGAAGGGCTCGCCTTCGAACACCTGCGGGATTCGTCGCCGCAGAAATTCGATCCCCGAGTCCATTTCCTTCTTGAACGCATTCGCCTGGCCGCGAGCCAGGGTGAGCAGGCGCGGCCGGTCCGTGTTCTTGAAATTATTCACATAGCAGCGGTCCGGCGCGATTTCCGCTTGCGGGCGCATATCTTCGATCATCCGCACGATCATCCCGCCGCGGCTCGTCCCCGAAAGTCCGCAGACAAATAGGTTGTAGCCCGGCGCGGTCAGCTCGACGCCCATTTGCAGCGCACGCAACGCGCGGTCCTGCCCCATGTCCCCGACGTTTGGCTCGATTTCCGCCGTCGTCTGAAAAGGGATCCGGGATGGGTCGCAATGCCAGCGGAGTTTTTCCGGCGGCAAGCTCGTGTGTTTCGGATTTGAATTCTTGGGCATCGGATTTTGCATCAGTTCTTCGGAAGGGGGCTACTCTAGCACGGCCCCCGCCTTCTTCCCACTCGCTTTGCCTCCCGCGTTTCTAGAAGGTGCACTAGGAACATACAGATCGAGCAGGCTCGCAGCCGTTGCCACCACGATCGGCCCCAGCACTACTCCCAGCAACCCGAATACGCTGATTCCGCCGAGCACGCTGATAAAAATCACGAGCCCGCCCATTTCCGCGCGCCCGCTGATCAACCACGGGCGAATCAGATTGTCCATCAACCCCACGATCCCGGCGCAGATCGCGGCGAGGAAAATCCCTGTTCCCAAGTGTCCTCCAACCATTAGACTGATCGCTGCGGGCACCCAGATGATCGCCGAGCCGACGAGCGGCACGAATGACATGAATCCCATCATCACGCCCCAGAAAACCGGCGCGGAAATCCCCGTCAGCTCAAACGCGAGGCCTCCCAGCACTCCGTGCGCCGCGGCGGAGACCAGGCTTGATGTAACACTTGCAAAAATCAGGTCGCGCGCCTCGCTGATCATTCGCGTGCGATGCGATTCCTCGAAGGGCAGCAATTCGCGCAGCCGCACAACGATCTTGTCGCCGTCGATGTAGAGATAAAACATTGCGAGAATCGCCACGCAGAGATGAAACAGAAATTCGGCCGTATTCCGGAGGATCGCGCCGAGCCGCTCCGCGACGTAGGCCGCCGCCTTTTCGCCATAACGGCTCACGACCGTGCCTAGATCGCCGGGATTTGCATCGGGGAACCGCGCCTGAATTCTCGCCCACAAATCATTCACCCACGCATAGTGCCCCGAGGCGATTCCCTGTTGGATTTCCCGCACGGCCACCACGCCCTGGCGGACAAATGCGCCCATCACAAGTAATGTCGGCACGATCAAAATCAGCGTGATTCCAAATGTCATTACAACGGCTGCGATCGCGGGACGCATCCGTCGCGACAGCCGCGTATACACTGGGAAGGAAACCACTACGAGAACCACCGCCCACGCGATCGGCGCGAGAAACGGCTCGAAGATTCGAAAGACGAGATACGCCAGAACGAGGACGATGCCGTAAAAAAGCGCACTGCTGATGCGCGACTGCGTATTCGGTGCGGCGGTCAACTCATCACCTGTCCTGCCACTCGGCAAGGAGACTGATAGTGTCAATCTCTGTGTTTGTCAACTGGGGCGTGCGCCTCCGCGCGGAACTGGACGGTGCTATAATCCGCCTCGATTCGAACTCGGACTTCCATGACGGACCCTGCCTGCAAACACAAACGCACTCAGCTCATCGCGAAAGATGACGACTCGCAGTATGTCGAATGCCTCGACTGCGGTGAGATCCTCGAGTCCGGCGAATTGAAGGAAGGCAACGGCTTCGGCGAATCGCTTTCCGATGCGTAACCGCTGTCGCGGACCCCGAAAAGAAAACTACCTCTCCGAGATTGGCGGGCGTAGAATGCGCTCGAAACCTTCACCAGATACTTGCTAAGGAGGCGGCCGTGTGGAAGCATTTGCTCGCGCTCTCGGCCCTGCTGATTCTCTCGATCTCCATAACTTCGGGGCAGGACCAAAAGCCTTCGGGAAAAGGCCCCGATGCCGGATTCAAAGTTCCCCCGGAGATTGCAAAACAGACGAACCCCGTCAAGCCGACCCCGGCCTCGCAGGCACAGGCCAAGAAGACGTATGGTTTCGACTGCGCGATGTGCCACGGCAAGGACGGAGACGGCAAAGGCGAACTCGCCGGTGACATGAAATTGAAAATTCCGGACTACCGCGACCCAGCCGCGTTGAAAGATCTGACCGACGGCGAGCTTTTCTACATCATCCAGAAAGGAAAGGGCGACATGCCTTCGGAAGGAGATCGCGCGAAGCCGGATGATATTTGGAACCTGGTCATCTACGTCCGCTCCTTCGCGAAAAAGGAAGCCCCGCCCAAGCCACCGGCTCAGTAGCAACTTGGACTGCAAATTGCAAGCCGCTCAATAAATTCCCTCGGAAACCCATGCTTCTTGCTCCCGGTTTGATGGATTGCTGCGTCTAAGCATCGAGTGGGTGTGAGGTCCTCGGTTTGCTCTTCGGCCATGCGATCGAATTGCGAGCTCACAAATGAGAGGGGAAGCTATGTTTAGCAAAACTCTGAGTGCAACCGTGCTCTTGCTCGTAGCCGCGGGCCTAATGAATGCGGGTGAAAAATTTAGCGTTGACTCCGACCACTCGACCGTCGGATTTGAGGTGGGCCTCGGAGGCATGATCAAAGTGGATGGCAAGCTCGACGACGTCGATGGAACTATCCTGTACGACGAAGCGGACCTGACGAAATCATCGGTCACAGCGCTGATGCCCCTCAAAGGCATCGACACAGGTTCCGGGCAGCGCGACAAAGACTTGCAGGGCGCTCAATTTTTTGACGCCGCGCACTTTCCCTACATCATCTTTCAGAGCGAGCGAATTGAAAAGTTGGGCTCCGGCTACGTGATGTTCGGAACGCTCACCATTCACGGCGTGACCAAAGAAGTTTCTTTCCCATTCACTTGGTCGCACAAAAAGCTCTCCGACCCCTGGCAGAACACACGAATTGGATTCGAAGGAAGACTCGTCCTCAACCGGCGGGACTACGGCGTCAATGGCCCGGAATTTTGGAGCAAGGCAATCACGGAAAACGTGGACATCCTCTTGCGCATCTCCGCAGAAATTCCCAACATGGACCTGTTCTCTTTCCCCGCGCCCCAGGGCAAAAAACCCGTCGGAAACCTCCTGCTCGAAACAATCAACAAGGACGGCCTGGATGCAGCCATTCGCCAATTCAAAGATCTGAAAGAAAAGAAACCGGCGGAATACGCATTCGGACCCGGTCAATTGAACATTCTGGGATATCGACTCATGCAGCACGGCAAGAACCGCGAAGCCCTCGAATTCATGAAGCTCAATTCGGAAGAATATCCGAAGGATGCAAACATGTACGACAGTCTCGCGGATGCTTACATGGCCGTCGGCGACAGAGAAAATGCGATTGCAAACTACAAGAAGGCGCTCGAACTCAATCCGGACATTTCGAGTTCCATCGAAAGCCTGCGAGGCCTTGCGCGCTGATGGCAGCACGTGGGTGAAAACCGAAAAATCTCTCAGCGGATGTTGAGTTTTTCGATGATGCGCAGGACGTCGGCGGCAGAAACATCATAAAGCGAGTGCTCGTCTTCCTGCTCGAGCCGCTCGCGAAGATACTCGGCAGCGATGTAGCTCGCTTCGCGGTCGCTCAAATTCCGCTCCGCTCGCGATCGAAACTTCACGAACGCAGGATGCGCCAGCCCCAGCACCACTCCCTTGCCGTCCACGAAAAATTTCGAGTCCATCGTGTCGCTGTGCCGCGTGGCAATTCCATTCCAGCAATGTGAGAAGCGGCAGCGATAAACGCAGTCCGTCACTTTCGAAGGAATGTCGAACGCGCCGATGAAATCGCTCATCGCGCCCGCATTCGGAATTGTGGGAACGTTCGCCTTCGCCATTGTGCCTCTTATTTCCTTGCGCCCACGGCTGCGGGCTGCGCGGCTCCCTGATAACTGCTGATCGCCGTGGCCACTCCCGCGCCCGCCGGAACGCGGAAGCCATGATCTCCCAGCACTTTCTCGAACGCAGCGAGGAAGAGCAGCACGTTTGGTTTCTGGCTCGAATAGCCCATCAAACCGACTCGCCAGATTTGCCCCTTGGTCGGGCCGATGCCGCCGGCGATTTCGATGTTGAATTCATCCAGAAGCTGCTGGCGCACTTTTCTGTCGTCGATCCCCGCGGGAATTTTCACGCTCGTCACCGTCGGAAGCCTGTCCGCCGGGTCTGGAACAAAGGGCACAAGGCCCATTGCCTCGATCCCCGCGATGAGCGCTTGCTGATTGTGCAGGTGACGCTCCCAGCGCGCTTCGAGTCCTTCTTCCAGCACGGCGCGCAGCGCTTCGCGCAGTCCGTAGATCAGCGAAATCGGCGGCGTGTGATGGTACGTGCGTTCTTTGCCCCAGTAATTCAGGATCGGAGCGAAATCGAAATACCAGCTTCCCATCGGGGTCTTTCGCGTGCGCACCAGTTCCTCCACCCGCGCACTCACGGTGATGGGAGACATTCCCGGCGGCGCGCTGATAGCCTTCTGCGTTCCGCTGAAACATATGTCGATGCGCTGGCGGTCCACACCAAGTGGCACGCCTGCAAGCGATGCAACCGCGTCCACTATGAGCAGCGCACCCAATTCGTCCGCCACTTTGCGGTAATCATCCAGGCGCTGGATCACGGCCGTCGAAGTTTCTCCATGCGCCAGCCCGACAAACTTGATCTTTTTCCCTTTGCCGGCGCGGCGAACATCTTCGGGATCCACCGTTCGTCCCAGCGGCGCATCCACGCGGATCACCTTCGCCGGACTGCGCTCCGCAATGATCGCCATCCGCTCCGAAAACATCCCGTTCACGCAGACGATGCACTCGTCGCCTGCTTCCACCGGATTCAATACCGCTGCTTCGATCCCGCCGGAGCCGGAAGCCGAAATCGGAAACGTGAGGCGATTCTCCGTTTGAAAAACGCGCCGCAGCAGGGTCTGTACATCGCCCATCATTTCGAGAAACCACGGGTCCAGATGCCCTATCATCGGAGTCGCCATCGCGCGGTACACGCGCGGGTCCATGCTCGACGGGCCAGGGGTCAGCAGTATTCGTGTCGGTGGAATCAATTCGCCAATGATTTCATTCATTTTCGTTTTCCTTGCGGCCAGGCTTTCGCTTGGCCTCCGAACCGGATCGGAACAATCGCGCGGCAAACAATCGGGGACAAAGTAGCGCCCGCCCGAGGTCACTAGTCTCCCTAAATCAGGCCGTCCCGGTCAACCTCCAATATGGCCGCTGGCGCACGGTTCCCCATCACCCGCCTTCCCGCCTAATTGAATGTGCCGTAAGGAGATCGGTGCGAGCCACAAGCATGTGCGCAACTAGGGGTTAGCTATTCCGCAACTGATCCTGCGTCGTGTTGAAAGGCCCATACCCCTATGCTAAATTGCCAAATTGACCCTAAATCACGTGACAGACGAAAAATCCACCGCGGCTTCGAAGCAAAAAATATCCCGCGTGGAAGTGTATTGGCACACGGTGCGTTACCGCACCCTTGCGCTCTACGCTCTCCTCATCACCGCCATCATTTTTGCGGCAAGTTATCTGGTCTTCCCGGAATCGGCGGGCAACATGATACGTCATATTGCCGAATCAGTTGCTTCGCACGACAAAGGCGTCGCCACTATCACGGCGCGTCAGGCGCGCTTCGTCAACCTCGACGGCAAGGTGCAAATCAAAAAAGTGAATTCCGTCCAGTGGACGAACGCCGATTACCAGATCACGCTCGATAAAGGCGATCAGGTCCAGACCGGATCCGAAGGTGTGGCGCGCATCGCGTTCGCTGATGGAACCACGTACACTGTGAAGGGCGACACGCTTGTTACCGTTGAAGAAAACAACGTGGCGCAGGACCACGCTTCGCAGGTTGGCGTGCACATCACATCCGGCCGCGTCGATCTCGCAACCGGCGCGTGGGAAGTTCCCGGCTCGAAGGCCGAAGTTTCGTTCGAGAATGCGGTCGCTTCGCTGCGTGAAAACAGCCGCGCCGCCGTGCGCAGCGATCCCAATACGCAGGAACAGGAAATCACGGTCGCATCCGGCAGCGCCGAATTGCAGCGCGGCAATGAGCATCTGAACATCGGCCGCTGGGAGCGCGCCACGTTTCCAACCGGCGGCACGATTACCAAGACCGATGTGCTGGCTCCGCCGCAACTGGTCGAGCCGCTCAATCTCCAGCCGATTATCATGGCCGATCCGAAACGCGACGCGATTCATTTTTCGTGGAAGCCTATGACGCTCGCGAAGACATACGAATTCCAGATCAGTACGGCGGCCATGTTCAACCATCTCGTTACGGACAAAAAGGTCTCGGCCACGTCCATCGACATCAGCGGACTCGATCCCGGTGAATACTTTTGGCGCGTGCGCGCGATTGACGAGAAGAACAACACGAGCGACGCGAGCGATCCGTACAAGTTCACGCTCGTGACGCAGGGCAAAGAGAAGGACATGTTGCTCGAGGTGGACTCCACCGAATTGCAGGGGAACGTTGTCGAAGTCATCGGCAGGACCGAGCCGGGCGCCGCCCTTATCATCAACGGCGAACAAGTTGCCGACATCCGGCCCGACGGACACTTCCGCTATTTTACGCGGCCCATGGCCCGCGGCAGCAGCACGATCGTTATCACCGGCCAAAACCGGCGGGGTGGGACGGCCATCAAGCGCGTGGAAGTGGTGATCCCGTAAAAATTTGGAAGGCCGATTCGGCCCGCCGCCGCAGCGGCGCGCAAGCGAAACCTGAGGGGGAAGCAACAAGTGACTAAGAACGGCTTCAACATGCGGTCGGTCTTCAGCCTGTTTTCGTCCGACCTGGCGATTGATCTGGGAACCGCGAACACACTGGTTTTCGCGCGTGGAAAAGGCATCGTCGTAAACGAACCTTCGATCGTGGCAATCAACAAAACCAGCGGCGACGTCGTTGCCGTCGGCCGCGAAGCCAAGGAAATGCTCGGGCGCACTCCCGGAAACGTGGTGGCCATCAAACCGATGAAGGACGGCGTAATCGCCGACTTCAAAGTCACCGAAAAAATGCTCACGTATTTCATCCAGAAGGCGCACAACCGTCGCGTGCTCGTCCATCCGCGAATCGTCATCGGCGTGCCGAGCGAAATCACGCCCGTGGAAAAACGCGCCGTGCAGGACTCGGCCTACCGCGCCCGCGCGAGCGAAGTCTATCTCGTCGAGCAAGCCATGGCCGCCGCCATCGGCGCGGGCCTGCCCATCGAGGAGCCTTCCGGAAACATGGTGGTGGATATCGGCGGCGGAACCACGGACATCGCCGTGATTTCGATGAGCGGCATCGTCTATTCGCGCTCCGTTCGCGTCGCCGGAAATGAAATGGACGAAGCCGTGATGCACTACCTGAAGCGCAAATACAATTTGCTCGTCGGCGAACGCACCGCCGAACAAATCAAGATCGAAATCGGCTCGGCCTACCCGCTCGAAAAGCCGCTGACGCTCGAAGTGAAAGGCCGCAACCTGATCGAAGGCGTGCCGCGAACCGTCACCATCGACGACAGCGAAATCCGCGAAGCGCTCTCCGAGTGCATCTCGACAATTTTGAACGCGATTCGCGTCGCGCTCGAACGCACGCCACCCGAGCTTTCCGCCGACATCAGCGACCGCGGCATCGTCCTCACCGGTGGCGGCGCACTGATCAAAAATCTCGACAAGCGCATTCGCGAAGAGACCGGATTGCCCGTCTCGATCGCCGACGACCCGCTCGCTTCTGTCGTTCTTGGAACCGGCAAGATGCTGAGCGATTTCCGGCTGCTGCGTCTCGTCTCGATTGATTAGCGAAAGCGCCGGCGAACGCGAAAACAGGATAGGCGGCCCGTGAGGTTTGGATTTCTGGTTTCGGGCCTCCGGCGCCAAATTTCAAAGCCATGATAGACACTATTTCCCGCCATCGTCCGCTGGCCCTGCTGGCCGGCGTCGTCCTCGCGCAGGTCCTTCTGCTCGCATTTCAGATCAAGCGCGAGCACGATGTGCGGCTGATCCGGTATTGGGCCGTCGAGATGGTCACGCCCATCGAGCGCGCCGGAACGTGGAGCTTTTCGAAAGTCACGGGCGTCTGGACCGGCTACGTCGCGCTCCACGACACCCGCGCGGAAAATGAACGCCTCCGCAAGGAAGTCCAGCAGCTCCGCCTGCACAGCCGGGAACTTGAAAGCAAGGCTGCCGAAGCGCAGCGTCTCGCCACTCTCCTGAATTTCCGCGAGGCTCACCCCGAATCCTCGATGCTCGCGGCGCAGGTGATCGGCGCCAGCGCCGATCCCACGTCGCACACGCTTTTTATCAATCGCGGCGAGCGCGACCACATCCGCCGTAATCTCGGCGTCATCACGCCGGACGGCGTCGTCGGAAAAATCGTGGAAGTATTCCCCAACGCCGCGCAGGTGCTCCTGATCAACGACAAAGAAAGCGGCGTCGGCGCTCTCTTTGCCGAGTCGCGCACCCACGGAGTCGTGAAGGGAAACGGCGACCCTGACCCTCGCATGGAATACGTCGAGAATAAGGAAACGGTGAAGGCGGGCGAGACGATTCTGACTTCGGGTGAAGATCGCATTTTCCCGAAGGATTTGCCCATCGGCATCGTGGCCAGCGCTGATCAGGGAAACCCGTTTCAAGTGATTGTGGTTCATCCGGCGGCGCGGCTCGACCGGCTCGAGGAAGTTCTCGTCCTGCTCTCGACGGCGGAATTGTCGCCAAAGAAAACGGAAGAGGCTTCCGGCGCAACCCGCTCCGCTCCGTCCGCCGCGTCGGCAAAGACTCCCGCGCCATCGCAGGGACGCACGGCGACAACGAATCCGCCCAAGCCCGCCGCGCCCAAAACCAAACCCGCGGTTCCGGCCACAACCAAACCGGTGGATCCGGTGGTCAAGCCTCCCGCCGAGGCGCCACCTGCTCCCGTTCCGCAAACTTAAATGTCCTACATGCTCAATCCCGGCGCGCACTCCGAATCGAATATCGAGGTCCACAAGTTTTACAACGGCGCGATTCTGGTTGTCGTTCTCCTGGCTTTGGTTCTTCAGGCGTTTCTTCACAAGTACGGGCGCTGGTCCGAGCTGATCGATCTGCCGCTGCTCGTGACAATTTATTTCGGCGTGAGCCGCCGCAACCCGGTGTCGGGCCTCTTCCTCGGCGCGACCATCGGAATTATTCAGGACGCGCTCAGCCACGACTTTCCGATCGGCATGTATGGCATCGCCAAGACGGTCGTGGGGTATCTTGCGTCTTCGGTCGGCGCGCGGATTGACACCGAGCATCCGGTCAGCCGCTTCGGCCTCGTCTTTCTTTTTTTCCATTTTCATCAGGCGGTCCTGGCAATCACGCAACGCGTCCTTTTGAATCTCTCCGCGCCATTTTTCACTCCGCGACTCCTGCTCGATTCGGTTGTCACGGCAGGCGCCGCAGTCATCCTCTTCGCACTCCTCGACCGCCTGCGCCGCCGCTCGTAGTTCCCAAGGCGCGCGTAATGGAGGAGGTCCCCGCCGAACGCGCAGCTCCGCGAGCATTGGAAACAGCCCCTATTTTTGGCTATTAGGATTTGGTGCCGCCTTTGTTTTGAATGAGTTGCAGCGATTTCTAATTCAGTTTTGTTGCGGTTAGAAATTGAGTGCCGTGTTGCAGGGCGAAGCAAGTTGGAAGTGCGTTGCTGCGCGAAAAACACGGAGGAATCACCCCGGATCGAGTGACGATTAGACATGGTGCCCGTCCTGTGTTTTCATCGAGTTGCGATCCGTTCTAATCGCCTGAGTGACGATTAGAAAAGTCATATTTTCTCTCCAAGGCAGTCTGTCAACGCGCAGGCAGACATTGCCCTCACGCTCGCGAACGTACATCGAGACTCCTGCTGCCAACTCCGTGATTCAGTTTTTTGGGGTGCGATTCACTCGCGGGGTTAACTAACCGCTTATCTATATAGCATAGTATCATGCGGCGCGCAAGGGGTCGTTGGTGTAAGGAATTTCACAGGGGAAGTTGAAAGTCGAGATTTCAGAGTCAAGGGAGGAATAGGCCTCCGACCCTTCACGGAACGAAGTGTCGGGCACCCCCCGTGATCAATCGCGCCGGGAATTGACTTCGTGTGAGTGTGTGGACGGTGCGCCGCGAAGGGTGGCCCACCCGCCACTATTAGGGGCTTGGCCACCCGCCAGATGGCGGACCCTTTCGCGCCGATCATTTCGTGGCTTGACATTAGGCCACGAGCGCAGGATACCACACCAGTTGTTATCGAGTGAGTTCACTTAGCCTTGGGGTGCCCACCCGCCTTCAAGGGATGTTGCACGCAGACCTTCCTCCAAAGGCGATGTATATGACATGTGTTGCTCCTGCCTCGGCTACATTCCTTTTTTCATCTTTCTTATCAGCTACGCTTAATTGAATTGCGAACTTCTCGGGCTCTACGCGCCATAGCCTTATTGAATACTTTTCAAAGTCCGTATACTTCGACCCAAGATAATGCTCATCTATCGCCAACTCGATGTCGTGCATGGAAACCGATTTGTCGTAAACTGCCTCCAGCCCGTAGATGCAATCTTGATTCATGTCAATGCGAAGTTGCTTCGGGAATACAGCATCCGCGTGTCGATCCTCAAGCCACAAGTTAAAACAATCGGAAGATCTACATCTCAATAATTTGGGGTTTGGCAGCACAAAACGGCCGCCATTCTCTTCCTTGGCTGTTTGGAAATGTGCCAGACCTAGCATCAGGATTACAGTGGCAATCACTATTCTCATTTCACCTCCTTACGAGGCGTGTGGCAGATCCTTTCGCTGCGATCATTTCGTGTCTTGACATTCGAGCGCGGGGGTACGATACCACACCAGTTGTTAGCGAGTGAGTTTACTCATCCTTGGGGTGCCCACCTGCCACGGATGGAGCGGGAGGAGGAATGACGGTTTGCAGCCTCTATTTGTCTTGCTAATGTACCCTGCTGTGATTTTTATCGTATTGCAACCTGCTAGCTTTCGTTGGGTCTACAAACACCGAACGGAGAAATTGAGCCTCGAATTCACGCGGAAGGCATTGCAAGCTGAATTCGAGAAGGGCGGGCGGTGGCTGCTACTGGGCAAATTGTTCCTCTCTGCGGTCCTTCTTTGCGTTTGGGTTAAGTGGACTGGATTTGCTCCGGCGCTGCTCACCACTCTCTCGGGCTCTATTCCCGCTTCCATTGGGACCGGTTTGTTAGCAGGCGCATTGTTGGTGTGTGGGAAGTTCTTGTTCCGAGACCTCATTCGCCGCGTCCCTTTTGTGCGCCCAGATCCATCACAACATCCCCAGACGAGAGGGTCAATCCTAGTATGGGTTCTTATACTCGTCTTGGGTGCTGCCTTTGAAGAGCCATGGCGTGCCCTCTGTCTTATCGCCTTTAGAGAGGCGGGCTGGAGCCTTGTTCTCGGCGTGATTCTCACATCGGGGGCGTTCGTTTTCGCCCACGTGACAGGATTCCCAGGCCGAATTCCGACAATCAACTATGAGGATTCGTGGGAGTTCTTGGTGGGGGTGTTTCTCGCCGTGTTGTTTCTCAAATATGGAAACATTGTCGTCCCCTATGTGACCTCCGTCGTGTTCAGTATTGCGAACTTTGTCCTCCTTCGAAGAGCTATGAACGGCTGGCGCGCGCATTAGTTTGCAAAGGTGTTGCACGCGGCAAACGACGCGGCCTTTGGAACGAGAGCAGGCGAATTCGTAGCGAAACATCCGAAGTACAGTGACCGAATAGACATGGCCAGCTTGCGACCTGTATTCTGCAAGTGGTAGGTTAAAGACCACTTCGAGTTGCGTCCGCGCTCGGACAAATAGGCGCTCAAGGGCCATGCACGACCCGCCGCGCAGGAGTTTCATTGCCATCGTGGAACGTTAACGATCAAAAAATCCCCCAGGGTCGGCTGGCGCTGGTTTCCTACCTGTCTGTGGTCCTGGTCGTAATTCTCCTGGTCGGTTTCTGGAAATTGCAAGTCGTCCAGTCGGGCCATTTTGCCGACCTGGCGGAACGCAATCGCGTGCGCTCGATTTCCATCATCGCGCCGCGCGGAGCCATGCTCGACCGCGA
>JBAWGF010000151.1:0-4943 GCA_049592615.1 Candidatus Acidiferrales bacterium | reverse complement strand
CCAGCACCATCGTTGCGATGGTCGTCGCGCTGTACATGATTCCCGGACCGAGCACCATCCGAACGTTGTTCAGATCGTTCGTCGCCCGCGACATCAGATCTCCGGTGCGATTTCGCACATAAAATTCAGGATCGAGCCTTACGAGACGCGCGAGTAGATCATTCCGCAGGTCGTATTCAATCTCCCGCGAGACGCCGATTAGAATCCACCTCGTCCAAAAGGATAGAAATCCTTTCACCAGCATGGCGCCGATGAGAATCAGACAATAGAGTCCGAGTGCGTGGCGGCTCAGAGGCGCATAGAACGAAAAAAGCGGACCGAGGATTTTGCGGGAAACGCCCGTCAGCGTCGAAAGCGCTTGCGGCGAACCCTGCAGGCAATCGGTGATAGCGCCGATGATCAGTTGCGGCAGCGCGCCGACCAATCCCATCAACGCAAGCGTCACCAAGCCGAGCGAGACCATCCCCCTGTAGCGCACCACGTAGGGGACAAGCGTCTTCAAGTGTTCCCAGCCCGATGGTCTTCGCTGATGCCGGGCGGCGGGTGCGGCGACGGGTTGGGCAATGGCGCTCATCGTGCGTTCATCGGCGAAGCTGCGACTGCGGCGTCTCGAGCTGCGGTATCTCGCCTAGAAATTGCTCATAGTTTCTGTCGAGCGATCCGTATCGTTTCTCTTTTGGATTCCAGCGCACGCCGATCGTTTGAACGTAACCGCCCACGGGTTTTTCGAGCGGCGTGAAATACATTTGCAATCCTTTTTGCGCGTCCTGCTCATACTGAATGCGCCACGCGGACACGGGTGAGAGCGGAATTCCTCCCAGATAACCATTCGGATTTTTCAGATGTTCGTCACCGCGGAAAATTTCCTTCCACGCGCCGCCCTCATTTTCGAGCACCACGACACGCGTCACAAGGATTCCGGGCACCGTGCCTTTTGGCGTCACCTTCAGGCGATTGACCGCGAGGACCTGTTGCTGGCCGGTTTTGGCGAGGTCGCCGTACGCGAGAACTTCTGTTTCGCCGCCCAGCGCAGCCTCGGCTGCGCTCTGAACGTCAGCGGGAATCGCCGGGGCGGCCGGCGCCGCAGGGGTGGCTTCCGATTTTGCGGGAGCGGGCGACGACCCGCCGCAGCCAACGAACGCAAGTGCAGCCAGAAGAGACGTCGTGATGATTGCGATTTTTCTCATGAACGGGATCAAAGGCTCGAGGCCGCGAGCGTGATCTCGACAACGCGCCCGGTCGCTTCGCCGCAGGAAACCTCCATCACCTGCGGCACGTCCGGGCCGGCCCAATCGAAACCGTAAAAGTACAATTGTAGCTGTTCATTTCCTTTCACGGAAGGGCTCTCCGATTCCGGCTTTCCGTAAAGCTCCACCACGCGATCGCAGGCGTCCCCCCAGCAACAAGCCACGCCCGGTCCCGAGCAATTTCAAGCGCCGGGGATCCTTCACGGACGCGGCGCACTTCGCCGTCGCATCCGGCATGTAGCTGGAACTGACAACGACCGTTCGAACGACGTTTGTTGCATCCATTTCGACCCGCAGATCCCGGTGCGTACAAATGTCGCCCCAAAAATAAGCGTCGCTCACACTTGTATCCCGCTCGAGCTCTCGAAAAATCTTCTCGGGCGGCGCGATTTTGTCGCGGCCGGGACGAAGACCGGCGAGCGTCAGTTCATTCACGCGCCTTGATTTTGCCGGGCCGGAAGACGCGGAGAGAACCGACGCGATTGCGACGAACGCGCTAGCGAGCTGCCAGAATTTCTTCGAGGCGCGCTTCAAAGTTTTCCTCTCCCTCGGACCAGAGCGGGATTTGCGCCACCGGCAAGGCCTTTTCGATCCGGCGCTCCCATTCGAGCAGCTTGCGAATGTTGTCGCGCGTCTTTTCGTGATACGCGCTCAGATTTTCGGGGCGCGACATCGCCGCGAGGAATCGCGCTTCTTCCGGACTCTGTGGCGCGACTTTTGGGCCCGGGCGGAAGCCGAGCATTCCCGCATGGCCCGTGAAGAAATGCTCGAATCCGAAATTCACTTGCAAGTGGCCGTTCTCGCGCCAGAATCCGTCGTCGAAATCTTCCCCGTAGCAGGAAATCTCCAGCGCCTGCGGCTCGAGTTTCCACTGGCCGGCCTCGTCCTCATAGACCCAGAGATCGCAGTACGCGCGAACTTCGTAGGAACAATCGGTGTTCAGATGATCTTGCGCAATTTCAACGATGCTTGCGGCGTCGAGCGGCAAGCCGCGCAGGTCCTGTTCGAGAACTGGAGATTCCACGGCGTCCACGGCACGGATCACCAAATGCCTGAATCCCGGCTTCGTCTCCGAAAAGGGTACCGACGCCAGAAAATTTCCGAACCGCTCGAGGATACTGTCTTCCGGAAAATTCTTGCACCACACGCTCAAATAAGCCTGATTCGCCATGCGAAGCAATATACCGGGAGGTGCGCTCGTGCAGGAAATCCGGAGGGAGATTCAGAACGGGTGAGTCGGACCCGGCTACGGTTTCTTCTTGTGAGGCTCTTCGTCTTCTTCCTTGCTGATCCCGCTCGAAATCCCCATCAGGCGATCCTTGATCGTGTCGCCCATGCCGGCCAGAACGTCGGCGCAGGTCTCGCGGATGCGCTTCTCGGCGGATTTTGCGAGCGTGTCGAGAACGGCTTGCGAGTGCTGCCCGAGGGTTGTCGCGGATGCCAGCAGCCAGGAATTCGAGGCGTTTTCGAGGCGTCCCTTGTATTGCTCGATGGATTCGTCTGTCGATCTCCGGAGCGCCTCAAGCCACTGCTTCTGCTCCGCCTCGCGCTTCTCCTCCCACGCTTCCATCATGGGGCCAATCTGTGCCAGCAGTTGCGTGCGCGCCTGCTCCACGCCCTGCATCAGGCGATCGTCGAGCTTCTTCTGATACTCCACGAGCGAGCCTTCGCGATTGTACTCCATGTCGGAGCGCGCCTTTTCCAGCGCGTCGCGCGAGGATTCTTCGAACCGGCGAAGCGAATCGGTCGTCACGCGGTTCACTTGATCGGTGAATCCCGCGCGCGTCATTTCCGCGGTCTCGTGCAATTTTCCGCGCTCGCGGTCCACCACTTCCTTCGCGGCGTCCTCGATTTGCGCCTGGCTGTGCTCCACGTAGGTGCGGCGATAGTGGTCCAGCTCCGACGCGAGCATGCTTGAGATTTCGGCGGCGCGATCGCGCAGAGCTGTCGTGGATTGCTCGACCGCTTTCTCGAGCGACGAGTGCATCGTCGTCTGCGCTTTCTTCTGATACCAATCGGACGCCTTTAGCAGCGCCTCGTAAGTCGCGTGCTGCGTCTCCGTGCTTCTCTGCTGGAGTTCTTCCTCGAATTTTGCGACCACCTCGCGGCTTGATTTCTCGACTTCGGCAGGAAGTTTCGCCGTCTCCTGCTTGAGCTTCGCGAGTGATTCTTCCACCGCCTGCTGCGAAACCTGCTCCACTTGTTCGCGGAATGTATTCTGGATCAGCGCCGCCTGTTCGGAAGCCTTCTGCACCTGCTCGCGGACTGTTTGCTCGAGGTTCGTGGCCTGCTGTTGCGCCGTGGCCAGATCGGTGAGGGCTTGCTGCACTTCCTCAAGCCGCGGAGCGAGCTTTTCTTCGAGCTCGCTGGAAATCCGGACGACGATCTTTCCCGCGGACGCTTCGATCTGCGGTCCAAGTTTTTCGACGCGCTGGGAGATGACCTCGTCCGCTTTCCGCCCCATCGTTTCCGATTGCGTGGAAAGAATTTCAGTCAGGCGATGGCGTGTCTCGTCGATCGTGGACTGAGACAATCCCTCAAGCTGCGATTTTACTTCTTCTGCGCGCGCGCGGTCCTGAGAAAGCGTCGAACCGAGTGACTCAATCGTCGCCTGCGCTCCCGCAATCACTTCATCGAGCGACGCGCGCAGACTTGCGCTGCGCTCGGCAACTTCCTGCTCGGCGTGTGTCAGCGCGGTCTTGGAAACTTCGCCCAGCTTTTCTCCGATTTTCTGCGACGCGCCCGAAAGCGCCGTTTCAAATTCTTCCTGCCAGCGCTTCGCTGCGCCGCTGGCATCGGCGTTCGCGAGTTCGATCGTCTGGTTGCGGACGCTGTGCGCGGTTTCTTCGAGATCTTTGCGCCATTTGTCGAGGTGCTGTTGGGCCGCCTCGGGTGAAGAAAGAATTCCGAGTGAAGGGGTGGATGCCTCGCGCTCCGTGAGCGCCCGGTCAACTGCTTCTTCCACCGCCTGCTTCACATTCACAGCGGCAGCATGCTGCGCGGCCTGCTGCGCTGCTTGTTCGGCCGCGTGGCTCACCGCATTCTGAACTGCATCGCGGACCTTCGCGTCCAATTGACCGGCGGATGCATCGCTCGCCTTGCGCGCTTCATCCACAATCGCGGAGGTGCGCTCGCTTGCCTCCTGCACGACTTTCTTGACCGCCGATTCGGACACGCGGTCCATCGAATTCTTGATCGCACGCTCGACCGTTTCATGGAGTTGCGCATCGAGCTGCTGCCGCGCGATGGACATTTCTTCGGCGATCGCCGTCTCGGCGCCCCTGCGCATCGTCTTGTCGAGAGTTTCCTTCGCGTCCGCCACCATCTTCGCCATCTGCTTGGCGATTGCGAGTTGCGCATCCTGTGAAGGCGGCGGCATTAGATGGATTTTTGCTTCGGCTGCCGGCGGTGTGTGCGCTGCGGGCGTCGCAGGTGATGCGGGAACAGTTGGAGCCGCCGGCGCCGCGGAGGCGGGATGCGTCGCCGATGCTTCGGGCTTTATTTCCGGAGCCGAGGACGGCGGCATAACCGGATGCGATTGCGCGTATGCCGATGGCTCGGGAGCGGCGGTCAATGCTCCTGGCGCAGGGATTTCCGGCGCTTGGTCCGCTTCGGGCGCGGCCCAATCCTCCGGGGGGAAGGCGATGCCCCACACGTTTCCGGGAACTTCGAATTCCAAGCCGATCTGAAAGAGTT
>JBAWGF010000150.1:0-14682 GCA_049592615.1 Candidatus Acidiferrales bacterium | reverse complement strand
CCGGCCGCCCCGGTGAATTCAGGCCGGCGCGAAACACCTAGTACAGGTCCACCACCGCCTGCACCGCTTCGTCCTGCCCCACAATCTTCCGCCGCAGCCCTGCCTCGAAATCTCGCGACTCCACGCTGCGTTGGGTCGGGTCGAGTTGAAGTGCATGCGCGCCCACGGTCATACTCCCTTACCGGAACTTTCTTCCGCCCTCCAGATTACGCGGTTCGGACCGCTCGAATTGGTCGAGCTTGATATCGAGTGTCGAACGCAGCAATCGTAATTGCGTGACCAGTTCCCGGCTTGAATTGGCGCGATCCGTCACCAACAGCATCGGCGGCGAAAGATCGGCCAGGTCCAGGTTAAGGTTGCGTAGTGAGTGCATTAAGGTCTGCACGTAAGGTGAACGAATGTCGAACAGCTCGATTCGACTGTTGACCTGCTCGCGAAGGCGAGACCAATCAAGATCGAGGAACGGGTGGTTTCGAGAAACTTTACGTACAACGTCATCCGTAATGCGCGGACGCTCCCCCAACCGCGCCAGATGAAGTTGCTGCACCTTCCCCTGCCGGCGCACGTTATGCACCAGGAAGTAGGTGTTGCCTTTGCGCCGAACGAAAGCCACGACTGCCTCCTTATCGGGCTGAGCTCGCGTAGTGTATGAACCGTCCACTACGCCGTCAATGGTACGATGCGTGTGTGTTCCCAAGGTTGCATCGAATCGGTTATTACTTTTGAGGAGTCGCGCGGGACGGCGCGGCTGATGCAATAAAAGGAGTTGCAGAAAAGCAGGCGAGACACGAGCGGAAGAGGTGCGAGCCGAACCCTTCCGTACTTATTTTGATGCGGCAAGACCGGCGCCGGTTTCACGTACCGATGGGGAGGCGAGAATGTCCTGGGACCCGGTTTATCGCTTGGTGAAGAAAATTCCACGCGGGCATGTGACGACCTACGGCGAACTCGCGAAGGCGTTGCGGCTGCGGGGCGGCGCTCGCGCCGTCGGGTACGCCATGGCGGCCACACCGAGAGGGAGAGGCATTCCTTGGCATCGGGTGATGGGTGCAGGGGGACGCGTGCGCATGCCCGAACCGTACGCGAGCCTGCAGCGAAAGCTGCTCGAAACCGAAGGCGTGGTATTCGAAGGAAGAGGGATTGACTTGAAGCGCTATGGTTGGTCGCCCGCAAAACGAAAGTCTGCAATCCGAAAAATTCAGCAGAAGAGTTAAGTGCGTGGCCGATTCGCGCTCCCCTGACGATTGTGATAAAAAGGCAGGTCGGGAGTGAGGGGCGATCGTCGTGGGCAATCCTGTCATCCAGGTCGAAGGCCTTTACAAGAGCTACGAGGCAGTGCAGGCGCTGCGTGGCGTGACCTTCACGGTAGAGGAGGGGGAAGTCTTCGGCTTGCTGGGCCCGAACGGCGCCGGAAAAACGACGACCGTGGAAATCCTCGAAGGGATGCGCACGCCGGATAAAGGCCTCGCGCGCGTCTGCGGAATGGACCCAGAAAAAAGCGGGCGCGATTTCAAAGAACAGATTGGGGCTGTGCTGCAATCCACTTCCCTGCCCGACAAGCTGCGCGTGAAGGAAGCCATCGAGCTATTCGCGAATTTTTACCGCCGACGCGCCAATACGGACGACCTTCTGAAGCGCTTCCAACTCGACGAAAAGCGCAACGCGTTTTACAGCCAGCTCTCCGGTGGACAGAAGCAACGTCTGGCGCTGGCAATGGCACTGGTGAATGAGCCGCGCGTCGTATTTCTCGACGAGCCGACGGCCGGGCTCGACCCACAAGTCCGCCGCGAAATTTACGACATTATCGAAGAGCTGAAGCGAGAGAAGAAAACTGTTCTGCTCACGACTCACTATATTGAGGAAGCGGAGCGTCTCTGCGACCGCGTCGCGATTGTGGATCATGGTCGCGTGATCGCGATGGGGACTCCGCGCGAGCTGAAACAAAAATCCGCGGGAACCACGCGCATCGAAGTGCGGCTTGCGAAGCCGATGGCGGACGGCGCGCTCGCGCGCCTGGAGGGAGTCGCGGATTCGCGCGAATTCGACGGCACCTACATGATGCACTCGACGCGTGCGCCGCAGACGATTGTCGCACTCGTAAAACAGCTCGAAATCGAAAACAACGAGCTGCAAAGTCTCGAAATGTTTTCACCATCGCTCGAAGACGTCTTTCTCGAGCTGACCGGCCGGAGATTGAGGGACTGATATGGGAACCGGGGCATTGGGGCACACCTGGACTCTGACGAAAGTGCGCATCCTGCTCGCGATGCGCAACAAAGCGTTTTTCTTTTTCAGCCTGTTCATGCCGCTCGCCTTCCTGTTTTTCTTTGTGCCCGTTTTCGCCAGGGGCCGCCAAGGATGGATTGCCTATATCCTCGGCGCGGTTCTCACGCTAACGGTGATGGGTAGCTTCTGGGGGCTGAGCGTGCAGCTCGTGACGTTTCGCGAGCAAGGAATCCTCCGAAGATTTCGCCTCGCGCCGATGGGAGCCGGGCCGATGCTGGCTTCGAGCATCCTGTCGAATTACCTAATGACTCTTCCGACGGTCGCAATCGAAATTCTGATCTGCCGCTTGGTATTTCACATGAACACATGGGGAAACATGTGGGCGGTATTCGTGCTTGTTACGTTTGGTTCGGCCGCCTTTGCGGCATTCGGGCTGATCGTCGCTAGCGTGACGAACACGATGCAGGAAACACAGATGATCAACAACCTCATCTGGACATGTTTCCTTTTTCTTTCGGGGGCCAGCGTGCCACTGGCGGTTTTTCCGTCATGGATTCAGAGTATTTCACTGTTCCTGCCAGCTACGTATCTTGCTACCGGTCTCGAATCCGCAACGACCAACCTTACAACACTGGGCGAAGTGATGACGGATATCACGGCGCTCGTCGTCGGGCTCCTCGTGGCATTTGAGATCTCGCGGCAACTCTTCCGCTGGGAACCCGAAGCGAAGGTGCGGGGGCGTGCGAAACTCTGGGTGCTCGCGGCCATGATTCCGTTTCTCGCGTTCGGCATCTACGAGAATGCCGCCGGCACACGCCTGAAACAAGTGAACCGGAACTTTCAAATGCTCAGTAACCGCAATATGAACACGCAAACACCGCAGTCCCGCTAAAGCGAGGGAGATTCATTCGCGGGCTCATCTTTTAGGTTCGTTTTACCCGCTGGCACATCGAATCCACGAGGGGGCATTCATGAAAGCGATTCGCGTACGGGAGTTTGGCGGGCCCGAGGTATTGAAGCTCGAAGAAGTGCCGGATCCAAAGCCCGGTGCGGGACAAATCGTCGTTCGGATTCAAGCGGCCGGAGTAAACCCGGTTGAAGCCTATATGCGCGCGGGCGTGTATCCGCGGAAGCCCGCGCTTCCCTACACCCCCGGAACGGATGGGGCGGGAATCATTGAATCTGTCGGCAGCGATGTGAAGAAGTTCGTGCCGGGCGATCGCGTGTATCTTGCCGGAAGCCTCAGCGGCACGTATGCCGAGCGGGCGCTCTGCGAGGCGTGGGCATTGTTTCCGCTCCCGCCGCAGGTCTCCTTCGCGCAGGCCGCCGGAATGCATGTCCCCTATGCGACCGCTTACCGCGCGCTCTTTCATCGCGCGCAAGCGCGTCCGGGCGAGACGGTGCTCATCAATGGCGCAAGCGGAGGCGTCGGAATTGCTGCCGTGCAACTCGCGCGAGCCGCGGGATTGAGAGTGGTCGGCACGGCGGGGACGGATCGCGGGCGGAAGCTCGCGGCTACGGAAGGCGCGCATGAAGTGCTCGATCACAAGGCGCCCGATCATTTCGAGAAAGCCTCGGCGCTCACGGGTGGCCGGGGCTTCGACGTGGTCATCGAGATGCTGGCGAACGTGAATCTCGGGAAGGACCTGACGATTCTTGCGCCGGGTGGCCGCGTCGTTGTGATCGGCAGCCGCGGTCCGGTGGAGATCAATCCTCGCGATGCAATGGGACGGGACGGGTCGATCCTGACGATGTCTTTGTGGAATGCGACGCCGCAGGAGCTGCAAAGCATTCATGCGGCGCTGGTCGCGGGGCTCGAAAATGAAACTCTGCGGCCAGTGATTCGCCACGAGATTCCGCTATCGGAAGCGCCGCGCGCTCACGAGGTGTTGATGGAACCCGGCGCGTACGGCAAGATCGTTCTCGTGCCATAGAATTTCTTCCATACTTTCAACCCAGCAACCGGTGCCGTGTGATTCCCCCGGGCATCGAATTTCGATAGGAGATCGCAATGCAAAGAACAGCAACAGCAGTTTGGATGGGCGCGCTGAAAGACGGCAAAGGAACCCTCAGCACGCAGAGCGGCGTTCTCGCCGATACGCCTTACTCGTTCGCCACGCGGTTTGAAGGCCAGAAAGGAACGAATCCCGAGGAGCTGATCGGCGCAGCGCACGCAGGCTGCTTCACGATGGCGCTTTCGGCGCAACTCGGCACGATGAATCTGACGCCGCAGAGCCTGCGCACCACCGCGGCGGTCACGCTCGAAAAGCTCGAAGCGGGCTGGACGATTTCAAAGATCCATCTTGACGTGTCCGCGAGAATCCCGGGAATTTCTCCGGCGGCATTTGAATCGGCGGCCGCGAGCGCGAAGGCGAATTGTCCTGTCTCTCGGCTCTTCAAGGCGGAGATCACGATGACCGCAAGCCTGGAGCAAGCTGCATGATTCTTGCTGTCGCCGGGGCGATCATCATCGCGCTCGTCCTGTGGGAGACGTTCGAAACGATCGTGCTCCCGCGGCGCGTCACGCGACGCTTCCGCATTACGCGGTTGTACTATCGCGCGACGTGGCTTCCGTGGCGTGAGATCGCGCGGAAAATTCGGGACGTGAGGCGGCGGGAAACTTTTCTTAGTTTCTACGGCCCGCTTTCGCTCTTGGTGCTGTTTATCCTCTGGGCTGCGACACTGATCTTTGGGTTCGGCATCATCTACTACAGCGCGGCGCACTCCGATCCGCATCCCACAGCCCTGTCAACGAGCCTTTATATGAGCGGGACAACGCTCTTCACTCTCGGGCTCGGCGACGTAACTCCGCATACCCGGATCGAACGAGTGCTCGTAGTGGTAGAGAGTGGCCTCGGGTTCGGTTTTCTCGCGCTCGTATTGAGTTATTTGCCGGTGATTTACCAGGCGTTTTCGCGGCGCGAGGTGAACATCGTTCTGCTGGATGCGCGCGCGGGCTCGCCGCCAACCGCCGGGGAGTTGCTGCGGCGCCACGCGGGAATGATCGGCCTCGACGCGCTTCAAGATCTTCTCCACGACTGGGAGAGGTGGTCCGCCGAAATTCTCGAGAGCCACATCTCGTACCCGGCGGTGAGTTATTTCCGGTCGCAACACAACAATGAATCATGGTTGGGCGCGCTGGCCGCAATCCTGGACACATGCGCGTTGCTGATCGCGGGTGCCGACGACGCCTGCTCCCGGCAAGCGCGCCTGACGTTTGCAATGTGCCGTCACACCGTCGTTGATCTCGCGCAGGTTTTTCATGCAGCTCCTCGCATTGCGGCGATCGACCGGCTGCCGCCGGAGGAACTCAAGCGGCTGCGCGCGTCTCTCGCGCAAGTTCGTCTTTCCCTCCGTGATACTCCGGACGCGGACAAGAAATTGGGGGAGCTGAGGAAAATGTACGAGCCGTATCTGCAAGCTCTCGCGGAATTCCTGAACATGGAGCTTCCTCCCTGGATTCTTTCGAAGGAGCGCACGGACAACTGGAAGACCAGCGCCTGGGGACGCATCAGCGGCTTTTCGGCTCCTATTCAGCGGGAGAGGTCCTCGGACGATCACGACGATTAGGCGGCAGCGAGAGCGACGGAAGGAGATTTCGCAGACATGCCGAAGATGCTCGAGTCACTCCAAAAGTTGGTGCGCGGCGAATTGCACCCTCCACCGATTGCACAGCTCGTCGGATTTCAGCTGATTTCGGTCGAGCCCGGCGAAGCCGTGATTGAATTGACGGCGGAAAATAAGCACACCAATCCGATGGGGACATTGCACGGCGGCATCCTTTGCGACGTTGCGGATGCGGCGATGGGGATGGCCTACGCGTCCACGCTCGATGACGACGAATCGTTTACCACCCTGGAATTGAAAATCAATTTCCTGAAGCCCGTATGCAACGAAAAGCTGCGGGCGGTGGGAAAAGTCGTCAAGCGCGGGCGGACTGTCGGCATGGTTGAATGCGATGTGACGAATTCGGAAGGAGTCCTCGTCGCGCGTTCTTCTTCGACGTGCATCGTCTTGCGCGGCGAGCAGGCTCGCGGGCGCTGACCTTTATCCCACCAAGTGTGGCAGCGCAATTCGAAGTCCATATCTTCAATATAGGCGAGGATTTCCGATTTGCGGACAGTGCGTCCCATGACCGAACACCTGAAACTGAATTGCTTCTAATGTTCCTTCCTAGTTCCAACACAAACTTCAGCGCCGGCTGCTAACAGGGACCGGTACCTCCTCGTCTTTAACAACGTAAGGCGCGGGCTCGCGTGGTCGTCGCTGGATACGCGATGGAGGCATGCATGAGCTCATTTCTACAGGACCTGCGCTACGCCTACCGGATGCTGGCGAAGACGCCGGGGTTCACGGCCGTGGCCATCCTGACGCTCGCGCTCGGTATCGGCGCGAACATCGCAACATTCAGTATCGTCCATGCAATCCTTCTCCGCGCGCTTCCCTTTCGGCAGCCCGAGCAGCTGGTGCGCGTTTTCGACGATCTGCGCGCGTCAAACGTGAAGAATGTGGGGATGTCTGTCCCGGAGCTTTGGGATTACCAGGATCGCTCCGGAGTCTTCCAGGAAATCTCCGTCGTATGGCCGATCAATGCGAATCTGACGGGCGGAGACCGCCCGGAGCGAGTCGAGACTCTCGCGACGAGCCCCAATTACTTCACGCTCCTCGGCGTGAAGACGGAACTCGGCCGAGTTTACACACAGCAGGACGCGGTTCCGGGATTTAGCGAGATTGCCGTCATCAGTGACGGACTCTGGCGCAGACTCTACGGCTCGGATCCGCACATCCTCGAAAAGAAAATCCGCCTCGACAATGATCTCTACGCAATTATCGGCGTACTGCCGCCGGGGTTCCGACATCCGGGACGGACGCTCGAGACTGATGAGGACATATGGATCGCAGCAGGCTACAACGCTGCGCCGTTTCCGGCCCCGGCTCAGCGTTCGCAAAGGATGTTGCCGGGAGCGATCGGAAGGTTGAAACCGGGGCTGACGATCGCACAGGCGCAGGCGCGGTTGGAAACCTTCGATGCGAATCTGACACAACAATTTCCGAATGATTACCCTCCGGCGGCGGGATGGGCGCCGAGACTCGAGTCCGTGCAGGAAGATCTGGTGGGCAAATTTCGGACGGAACTATTCGTGCTGTTCGGCGCCGTCGCATTCGTTCTTCTGATCGGGTGCGTGAATCTCGCGAATCTGCTGCTGTCACGTTCCGCCGCCCGGCAGCGCGAGATCGCGATTCGACTCGTGCTCGGTGCAGGGCGCGGACGACTGATTCGACAGTTGCTCACGGAGAGTCTGCTGCTTTCGATTTTCTCCGGCATCGCGGCGCTGCTGACCGTTTTGTGGCTGAAGAATTGGCTCCTCACGCTGGCGCCGGCTGATTTGCCGCGCCTGAGTGAAGTGAGTATCAGCGCGGGCGTGCTGCTTTTTGCATTCGTTGTCTCGATCCTGACCGGCATTCTCTTCGGTCTCGCGCCGGCGCTTCAGGCGGTGAGTCCGAATCAGGTTGCGAATCTGCGGGAGGGCAGCCGTGGATCGGGCGCGAGCCACCGGCAAAAGGCGGTGTCGCGTCTTTTGGTTATCTCCGAGATCGCGCTGTCGCTCGTGCTTCTGATTGGGGCCGGATTGCTCCTGCGCAGCTTTTGGAGTTTGCTGGAAGTGCGCCCCGGCTTCAATCCGCACAAAGTGATCACAGCTCAAATATGGATCCCCGTGCCGAACGACCCCAGCACCGACCCATACCGCCCGGTCGATAAGCGCGCCGCATTTTACGGCGAAGTGCTTCGGCGAGTCTCGGCGCTTCCGGGCGTGCAGGAGGCGGCGATCGGCGCCGGCAACTGTCTGCCAATGGCAAGGGCGCGAAACAGTTTTCCTTTTACGATTCAGGGCCGTCCGGCTGATTCGGAACGCACACCTGTGGCTGAATTCACTGCCGTAAATTCCACTTATTTTCACGCGCTCGAGACTCCGGTGTTATCCGGGAGGGTCTTTGCCGACAGGGATGACAGCAAAGTTCAACCCATCGTAATAATTGATGAAACGCTTGCGCGGCGATATTGGCCCAACCAGGATCCTCTGGGGCAACAACTCAAGCCGGGACCGGTGCAGTCGCAGGCCCCGTGGATGACCGTGATTGGCGTGGTGGGCAACATCAAGTCCGACGGCTTCGATGCCCCGATTGCGTCGCACATTTATTTCCCGGTCACTCAGAATCCGCCCTACTCATCGGTCATCTTTCTCCGGAGCGGCGGTGATCCGGTCGCTTTGACGGAAGCAATCCGCCGGGAGGTCCAGGCGGTGGACCCGAGCCTCCCCGTGTTCGGCGTGCGAACAATGGATGAAGTGATTACAAAATCGCTCGCCGAGCGGCGGTTTGCGTTGGAACTCCTCGGAGTCTTTGCCGTCGTTGCGCTTCTTCTCGCGGCCATCGGGATTTACGGGGTCATGGCGTACTCGGTGAGCCAGCGAACGCATGAGATTGGAATCCGCATGGCGCTCGGCGCGCAACCAAGTGATATTCTTCGGATGACAATCGGAGGAGGCATGATTCTCGTCGCTTTTGGATTGGTTTCGGGCCTCGTGGGATCGGCTATCCTCACGCGCTTCCTTCGGTCGATGCTCTTCAGCGTGACGCCGACTGACCCGTTCACATACGCGGCCATTCCGGTGCTGCTCGCCGCCGTTGCGATGCTCGCGTGCTACATTCCGGCAAGGCGCGCTACGCGAGTGGATCCTTTGGTCGCGCTTCGCGAAGAGTGAAGGGCCGGGCGTACTCACCAATAATCCGCATCCCTACGTGCAAACCGTGCCAGCCAATTTGGTCGCGGCGTAAATCATCTTAGGACCTCGAGTCCCATTGACGCCATCTTGCGGTTGCTATACTTTCGTTCGCGTAAGGAAGAGAGAGAACTGCGAAATCCTGGGAGAGACCCGATGAGCTTCCCAAAAACCGAGAAAATTTGGCACAACGGAAAATTCATCAAGTGGGACGATGCAACGATTCACGTGCTCTCCCACGTGGTCAGCTACGCCTCCGCGGTATTTGAAGGCATCCGGTGCTACTCGACGACGCAGGGCCCTGCCATCTTCCGGCTTCGGGATCACATTCAGCGCCTGCTCAACTCCGCGTACATTTATCGGATGGAAATGCCTTTTACTCTCGACGAAATTTCGCAGGCCAGTCTCGAGCTCGTGCGCGTCAACAAGATGAGCGCGTGTTATCTGCGCCCGATCGTCTTGCGCGGCTACGGCGAAGCGGGCGTCAATCCGGCGGGATGCCCGATCGAGGTTTACCTGGCGTGCTGGGACTGGGGGAAGTATCTGGGTGAGGAAGCGCAGCGAATCGGCGTGGATGTCGGCGTGAGCACGTGGAGACGCCCCGCGCCCGACACCCTGCCTCAAATGGCCAAGGCCGCGGCGAATTACATGAACTCGCAGCTCATCCGCATGGAAGCCACCGCCAACGGGTATGTCGAAGGGATTGCGCTCGACGTGAATGGCTACGTCAGCGAAGGCTCGGGCGAAAACATTTTCCTGGTTGTGGACGGCGCCGTCATTACGCCGCCGCTTTCGAATTCCGCGCTGCCCGGCATTACCCGCCACACCCTCATGACGATTTGCCGCGATCTGAATATCCCCGTCGCGGAGCAGATTATCCCGCGCGAAATGCTCTATATCGCAAACGAAGTTTTCTTCTGTGGAACGGCCGTGGAGATCACTCCGATTCGTTCGATCGATCGCGTGCAGATCGGCAAAGGCTCTCGCGGTCCGGTCACGAAGCGCATTCAGGACGAATTCTTCGCACTCACGAGCGGCACGAAACCCGATCGTCATGGCTGGCTTTCCCCGGTCGGCATTCCCGTGGGTGCCAGCGTCCGCTAGACCGTTCCTTCTTTGACTGCCCCATATGTTTCCAGTAGAATCGCGCCCGGTTCGCCTGATTTGTGACACGGCGTCGCGTCCGTTTTCCTCCGGAGGCAATCCATGTATAACCTGACGCAAAAGCTGGTTGCAGAATTCATCGGGACGTTCACGCTGATATTCATCGGCGCGGGCTCAATCTGCACCGATCAGTATTTGCACGCCGCGGGCCAGGGCGGCGTCGGGCTCTTGGGCATCGCCGTAGCGCACGGTCTCGCCATCGGCATCATGATCACGGCGCTCGGGCACATTTCCGGAGGCCACTTCAATCCCGCCGTAACGATTGGCTTCTGGGTGACGAAGCGGCTGAGCACACTGCAAAGCCTCCTCTATTGGGCGGCACAGCTTTTGGGAGCCGCCGTGGCAGCGTACTTGATAGTTGCAATCGTTCCTGAATCCGTGTGGCGGCCAGTCGGGCTGGGCACTCCGGACCTCGCGCCAGACTTCCTGCGCTGGCACGGCATGCTTCTCGAAGCGGTCATGACGTTTTTCCTCGTGTTCGTCGTGTTCGCCACGGCGGTCGATGCCAAAGGTGCTTTCAACAAGATCGCAGGTTTCGCCATCGGCTTGACGATCACGATGGACATTCTTTTCGGCGGCCCGCTTACGGGCGCGGCGATGAATCCCGCGCGAGCTTTTGGACCCGCTCTTGCCGGGCATCATTGGACAAACCATGGCGTCTACTGGGTCGGGCCGCTCTTTGGCGGAGTTCTCGCCGGCGTGGTTTACGACCGTCTCTTCCTCCGCGATCAACCACCTGCCTAGATTCCGTCCCTGACCAAAGGGGCAGGTTGCCATATAAGAAACCCGGTTGCCCCGCCTCATTGCCACCCCACGGGGTGCGTGCTACTTTGGCAAAAGGCTTCTGAATCGGGGGCTTTCGCCATGGCCGTTAGCATTGATGACCTTCTGCGCCGCGCTGTCGAAAGCAGGTCGTCCGACTTGCATTTGAAAGTCGGAAACCACCCCTATCTCCGCGTCGATGGCATCCTAAACCCGCTGAACGACGTGCCCCGCATCACGCCGGAAGAAATGCTCTCCATGGCGTTCAGCATGATGACCAACCGGCAGAAGCAGAAATTCAAGGAAACCGCGGAGCTTGACATGGCGTACGGCGTGGCAGGTCTCGGCCGGTTCCGTGTGAACGTATTCCAGCAGCGCGGCAACGTCGGCATGGTCCTTCGCGTCATCCCGACGAAGATCCGCACGATTGAAGAGCTTGAACTGCCGCGCATTCTGACGCAGATCTGCGAAGAGCAGCGCGGGCTGGTCCTCTGCACGGGAACTACTGGTTCCGGTAAATCAACGACGCTCGCGGCCATGATTGACCGCATCAACTCGCTCCGCCCCGAGCACATCATCACGATTGAGGACCCGATCGAATACCTGCACCGCGACAAGAAGGGATTCATCAACCAGCGCGAAGTCGAGGTGGACACCTCGTCCTTTTCAACCGCGCTCCGCGCTGCATTGCGCCAGGATCCGGACGTGATTCTGGTCGGCGAAATGCGCGATTTGGAAACGATTTCGACCGCCTTGCTGGCCGCGGAAACCGGCCACCTAGTGCTCTCGACCCTGCACACTCTGGATGCCACCGAGACGATTCAACGCATCATCGCCGTCTTCCCGCCGCCCGAGCAGAAGCAGATTCGCTTGCAGCTTGCTTCGACGCTCAAGGCCGTCGTCAGCCAGCGGCTGGTTCGCAAAGGAGAGGGTGGAGGCCGTGTTCCGGCCGTCGAAGTGATGGTCGCGACCGGTTACATTCGCGATTGCATCATCAACCCCGACAAGACGCGAATGATCCGCGACGCGATTGCTGCGGGCACCAGCCAGTATGGAATGCAGACATTCGATCAGTCGCTCTTCGATCTATACTCGCGCAACCTCATCACTCTCGAGGAAGCGATCATGCGCGCTTCGAACCCGGACGACTTCCGCTTGCGCGTTCAGGGTATTCGCTCTTCCGCCGACTCCGCTCGCGAAGAGATGGAGCGCGCGATGACCGAATTCGAGCGCCTCGGCAATCGCTAGCCACTCGCGTCTCGTCACTGTATCCTTATTCCCGTGCGATCTCGCTCTTCCCCTCGCAAGGTGACGACTGAGCAAGAGCTTTATGCATCGGCTCTTCGCGCGCTGATGCGCCGCGCGCATTCGATTCACGAGATGAAGGAATACTTAGCGCGGCGCGCGGAAAATGAGGAACACATTCCGCCTGTCATCGTGCGCTTGCGCGAACTGAACTATCTCGACGACGCGCGCTACGCCCTCGACTACGCGCGTCACCACGCGCAATCCCGCCGCCAGGGACGCTTTCGCATCGCGCGCGAGCTGCGCGGCCGCGGCATCCCCGACCAATACACTGAAGCCGCGCTAGAGGCCGTGTTCGCGGAAACGGACGAAGCGGCTCTCGTCCGGGCGCGCCTGAAACGGAAACTCGCGCACCTCCAAGGCCCTCTCGACGAACGCAAACGTGCGTCACTCTACCGCAGCCTGCTCCGCTCGGGCTTTCCGGCGGACGTCATTCGCACCGAGCTTCGTGCCGCGACGCGTGAGGATGTTACGGATCTGCCCGACGAATCTTCGTAGGCCGCATCGCCCCTTGACGGCATTCATGTACCTTGGTACATTGGTACGCATGAGAACACAGCGCAGCTCTGCATCGCGTCTGGAACTGGAGCGCATTCAAACCGGAGTCCGCATGGAAAAGCGGCTTCTTAAGGTTTTGAAAGCGCTCGCCGAATTGAAGGACTTGTCGCTCGGAGATTTGCTGGAGGGAATCGTACTGCACGCCTTCGAAGGGAAAGCACCCTTCTCATCCACCACATTGAGCGAAATCGTGCAGTTCAAGAAAATCTACGGCCTCACGTTGAAGGCCTCCGACAGCCACCGCTTGAAGGAGCGGCAGCCATGAATGCCACCTCTTTCGTCCTGAGCGTTGCTTGCATCGCAGGCATCGCGGTCATGCAACATTGCTCGCATTCGCATAACTCATCCGAGCCGGTCGCGCACGTCCGCAATGAATTTGAATTCACGATTCATGCGCCCTTCAAGACGGCTGCTCCGCTCTTCGGCGCGAATGCCGAACGCGCCTGGGCCGGCCCAGAATGGGATCCGCACTTCCTGTATCCGCGCAGCGCCGAAGACGTTCCGGGCGCCGTATTTACCGTCGAGCACGGTCATCATCATCGCGCTGCGTGGATCAACACGGCGTTCGACCTCGAAGCAGGTCACGTACAATACGTATATTTCCTCAACGGAGTGATCATCACCCTGATCGATATCCATCTTTCCCCGCGCGATGCTTCGAGCACGGCCGTCAAAGTGGCCTACGAGCGCACGGCATTGTCGCCCGATGCCAACGACCACGTCCGCAATCTGGGCGAATCCGATCGCAAGTCCGCACCGAATTGGGAATCCGACTTTGTGAACTATTTCTCGAAGTTGAAAACAGATGCACGTTAGCTGCATTCTTCGACGATAAGAAAATCCTTGTATTGACGGCCTATCCGGCGTAAGAGAACATCCGCCCATGCAGCCCGATACATCGGAAATTCCGATTCTTGATCTCAAATTGCGGACTTACGCCTGGGAAGACGCCCACGTGGTCGAGTGCACCGGCCGTCTGACTGCGGAGCATTCCATGCTCTTGAAGACCGAGGTCAAGAGTCTCCTGCCGCACAAGAAGCGAATCATCCTCGATCTGACGAGCCTCGCGCATATGGACAGCGCCGGCCTCGGCACAATCGTTTCCGTCTATATTTCCGCAAAGAGTACGAATTGCGATCTCCAATTGGTCAATTTAAACCAGCATCTCCGGCAACTTTTTGCCATGACCAACTTGCTTTCGCTGTTCGAACCCTGCGGCCGCGCCGGCACGCGCATGCTTTGACCGGCGCGGCAACTTTCGTTTATTTTTGTCGTTAGGGTTTGGCCGCGGGCTTTTCTGCACCCTTCTTTGCTGCTGGAGCTGCCGCGGCTTTTGGTTTCCAGAAGTCCGGATCGGCTTTCACCCAGCTCTCTTCGACGTAGCTCATGCGTGGATTGAACGCGAACAGGTTTGTTTCGCTCGATTCGATGGCAATCGCCGAAAGCTCGCTGAGCTTTTTCATTCCGTCATCGCCCAAAGCGGCTCCGAATTTCGGCTCTTGCGCCATCGCATGATCGATTTCAGTCGCTGATCTCAGCGGCGTGATCACAATCGCTGTCAGAGCGGGCACTCCGTAGACGCCGTAATACATGGCCCAGTGAGTATCGGGATTTGCCTTGATCAATGCCGGTTTCACCAACTTGACGATATCGTTCCACTCCTTTTCGTGTCCGGCACGAATTTGGAATCTTTCGATCTCGAAGTACCGCATGTGCGAAATCTCGATTCCCCCGGCGTTGCTGCCTTCTTCGCTGTAGGTCCACACGCTTTGGTCGAACCCCTCGAGCAATTCTCCATCGACCAACGAGGCGTGCGCGAACCCGGCGGAAAACGCTTCGTTTTTCTGTTGCGCCATCGCGTCTTTCTCCCAGGCCTCAAATGAAG
>JBAWGF010000149.1:0-13001 GCA_049592615.1 Candidatus Acidiferrales bacterium | reverse complement strand
GACAAAGTTCACGACGGTGAGTGGTGAGCCGATACAGCCGCTGTACGATCCGGAGGACATCCGGGAAATCAACTTTCTGAGCGACATCGGCTATCCTGGGGAATATCCGTACACTCGTGGTATTCATCCCACCGGTTATCGCGGTAAGCTCTGGACGATGCGCCAGTTCGCGGGATTCGGCACGGCCGAAGACACGAACGAGCGTTTTCGATATTTGCTCGCACAGGGCCAGACCGGCCTGTCGGTCGCATTCGATTTGCCGACGCTGATGGGTTACGACTCGGACCACCCGCTTTCGGAGGGGGAGGTCGGCAAGTGCGGCGTGGCGATCAGCTCACTCGCGGATATGGAAGTCCTGTTCGACAAGATTCCGATCGGCGGCGTGACGACTTCGATGACGATCAATTCACCGGCCGCCGTGATCTGGGCCATGTACCTGGCGGTGGCGGAAAAGCAAGGCGCCGACTGGAAGAAGATTTCCGGCACGCTGCAGAACGATATCCTGAAGGAATACATCGCGCAGAAAGAGTACATCTACCCGCCCGAGCCTTCGATGCGGCTCGTGATTGACACGTTCGAATTCGGCGCGAAGCACACGCCGAAATTCAATTCGATTTCGATCAGCGGATACCACATTCGCGAGGCGGGATCGACCGCCATCCAGGAACTGGCGTTCACGTTGCGCGACGGAATCGAGTACGTGGACTGGGGGATTCGCCGCGGACTCGACGTGGATGACTTCGTGCCGCGGCTTTCGTTTTTCTTCAACGCGCACAACGACTTCTTCGAAGAGATCGCAAAGTACCGGGCCGCCCGGCGCATCTGGTACAAGACGATGCGCGAGCGATTCGGCGCGAAGACCGCGCGCGCATGGGCGTTGCGTTTCCATTCGCAGACGGCCGGGTGCTCGCTGACGGCGCAGCAACCTTACAACAACGTGGTGCGGACCGCGCTTCAGGCGCTTGCAGCGGTGATGGGCGGAACGCAATCCCTGCACACGAATTCGCTCGACGAGGCGTGGGCGCTGCCGACGGAGTTCGCGGCGACGGTGGCGTTGCGAACGCAGCAGATCATCGCGCACGAAAGCGGAGTGACGAATACGGCGGACCCGCTCGGGGGGTCGTATTTCGTCGAGGCGCTGACCGATGAGGTGGAACGCGGGGCGTGGGATTACATCGAAAAGATCGACGCGCTCGGCGGGATGGTGGCCGCGATCGAACGCGCGTACCCGCAGCGAGAAATTGCGGAAGCGGCGTACCGCTATCAGGTGGCGGTGGACCGCAAGGAAAAGATCATCGTCGGCGTGAATGAATATGTGACTGAAGAAAAGCCGCTCGACATTTTGCAGATCAACGAGACGGTCGCCGAAAGGCAGGCCGTGCGATTGCGAAAATTACGCGAGGAACGCTCGAGCGACGAAGTCGAGCGGCGACTGAGCGCGCTGCGCAAGGCGGCGGCCGGAACCGAAAACCTGATGCCGTTCATCTACGAGGCCGTGAAAGCTTATGCGACGCTGGGCGAAATCTGCGACGCGATGCGCGAAGTATTCGGCATCTACGAAGAAGTGGCGATTACCTAATCCAGCTCGCGGGATATCCCCCTCTTTTGCGCCAGCGCGCGGCGCTCTCGTTCTAACCTCCCTTCGCCTCTCGGGCTGCCGACTCGCATTATTGTTGATTAACTTTAATGTACCGAAACTGAAAGACGGCGTTCGGCGATTCATTTTGTGAGAGAAGATAGAGCAGAAACGAAAAAGATGAAACACAGAGGACGCCGAGAAGGCGCCGAGTACGCAGAGTACGCATAGAAAACAGAGCTAAATCAGAGTGATTAAACTTTGCATTCCCTAACATTGGAGAACAGATGACGAGAGGGCTGAGAGTATTTGGTGTCGTGATCCTTTCGATCGCTTCGGCCGCGGTTTGTGCGGGATCGGGCGCGGCGCCCGATCACAACATTCCCAAGGGAGGGTTCATCACGACGCCCGAAGGAGTGAAAATTCACTACCTTGAGGCGGGCCGCGCGAAATATGCAGGGGCGGGCGTGGTGGGCCATCCGGCTCCAACGGACGCGACGATGACGAAGGGCGACGTATCACTTGAGCCGCGATACGCGTTTAATTCGATTTTGTTCGTGCCGGGATGGACGATGCCGGGGTGGATCTGGGAGAAGCAACTGGAATATTTCTCGGATGACTGGCGCGTGGTGGCGATGGATCCGCGCGGACAGGGCGAGTCGTCCAAAAATGCGGCCGATTACTCGCCGGCGGCACGCGCGAGAGACATCAAGGCGATGATTGACCGGCTGAAGCTCGCGCGAGTGGTGTTAGTCGGGTGGTCGATGGGTGTGCTGGACATCGCGGCGTTCGTGGACCAGTACGGAACGGACAGCCTGGCGGGAATCGTGCTGGTGGACGGCACTCCCGGCACCGAAGGTGGGCACATGCCAAAAGGTATCGAGGATTGGATGGCCTCGATTCGGGCGGACCGGCAGACACAGATCGCTTCCTTTGTGCGCTCGATGTTTCACAAACCGCAGGATGAAGAGTATCTGGCGAAACTGACGAAAGCCTCGCTCGCGATGTCCATCGATTCTGCGGAAGGCGCGATGAAGGGATACTGGACATCGGATTATTGGGCAGCCCTCGGGAAGATTAACAAACCAACTCTGATCGTGTGCGCGCAGGGATCTTTACTTCCTCGCTATCAGGACATGCAGAAACGTATCCCGCGAGCCCGGCTGGAGGTTTTCGAAGGCGATGGGCACGCGTTGTTTGTGGATGATGCGGACAAGTTCAACGGGCTGATTGAGGACTTTCTGTTTGATCTGAAGACTCGCGCGGAAGATGGGGTGCCGAGATAAGCGCTCGACACGGTTCGCGGCGACGGGGTGACCGTCTGGCGGCTGAAGCCGCGAACTAATCGCCGATTGACACTATTGTTTGGCGCGCGATTTGAAGTATCCTTTTGACGAAGAGGCGGAGCTCCGGGGGCGCAAACAACAATCGATGCCGGAAAAAAAGATTCGCGTACTGATTGCGAAGCCGGGACTCGACGGGCACGACCGCGGCGCAAAAATTATCGCGCGCGCGCTGCGAGACGCCGGGATGGAAGTGATCTACACGGGATTGCGGCAGACCCCGGAAATGATTGCGTCCGCGGCCGCGCAGGAAGACGTGGACGTCATCGGACTTTCGATTCTTTCCGGCGCGCACAACACGCTGTGTCCGCGGCTGATGGACCTTCTGCACGGAAAAGGGATGAACGACGTGACGGTCCTGATCGGAGGGATCATTCCCGAAGCCGATATCCCCGCGCTGAAGAAGTCCGGCATCGCGGAAGTATTTCTTCCCGGCACTCCCACGCAAGCCATCGTTGACTTCATCCGCCAGCGCATCCCAACCGCTTCGCACGGCGCATGAACCGGCGCTGAGCCTTACGGAAACTGCTGCGACTCGTTTTACTGTTCCCAGGCGCGAACGAATTTCGCACGCGTGTAAACGACGGAAAAACCGGCGCGCTCGAGATTGCGTTGCGAGACGCTCGAAGGCTGCGTAATGCTCATCGCAAGATCGCAACCGGAGGTGCGGGCGATTTCCAGCCGCGCCGAAATCACTGCAGATTGCGCGCCTCGGTTGCGGAATTCCGGCAGCGTGCTGGCGCCGAAAAGCCCCGCGATTCGATTGCGTATTTTAAGCGCGCCGCCTCCTGCGACTTTCCCGTCAACCAATACGAAGTAGGCGACGAAGCCACTCGAACGGGAAAAGAATCCCTGAATCATCGCAATCATTTCATCGGTGACCGCAAAGTGATCCGCGAAGCCCCGTGCGACGGTTTCGGCATGAAGCTGTTCTTCTCCGGGCGAGATGGGCCGCACAATTATGCCCGGGGCAGCCGGCGTGAATGTTTCGGCGGGATCGACTTTCCGGAGCAACATATTGCTGAATTCGACGACGCGGTACCCGCGCTTTCCGAGCGACTCGATGAAGGAAGGGTCCGCCATCGGGCACACTTCGATGAAGACGGATGAGCCGCGGCTGCGGAAAAATTCCTCGAGCCGCGTGAATTCGTCTTCACTCACCGGGCCGTGAAGCCCCAGACCTTCGGCCTGCGTCGCAGGCGAATCGATTCCGGTGAAGACGGCGATTCCTCCGCCGACTGCAATTCTTGCACTTCCATCGGGCCGCGCTTGCGTATCTTCTCCCGGTGCGAGTGGTTCATGGGCGGCCAGTTCTAAGCGGCGCGCTAATTCCATATCGACAAAGCGCATCTCAGAGTCTCCTTTAGTCCCCTGCCCGTTCGGGCAAATTGAATTGTGGACGAAGCGCCCGCGGCGGCGCGAATAAATGACGTCATGAAGGAATCAGCGAAACGAAGGAGGGACGCGCTATTCGTCGGGCGATGCTAAATCGAGCGGACGGAGGCGAGCCGGTCCTTCGCGTTCGCAATGCAGGGCATAGGCGCCTCCCAAAAGAGATGTGGGCGGAAGCAGTGCTCGAGCCGCACAGATTCTATCGCAATCCATGCGGAAGTCAAAACGAAGCGCGGGTGATACAATGCGGAGTTTCGCCCCGATGTTTGCACGCGAAACGTACGCGACGAACTGATGAGCGAGGGAGAGCAGCCGGGTGAGCGGAAACAAGATTGAGACGCGCGTGGATATGAAGTCCGCTGCGTTCCAGAAGAGCAGCCGGCAGATGGTTGACCGCCTGACGGAAATCAAGAACGAAGAGGAACGAATCCGCCAGGGAGGGGGCGCGAAGGCCATCGAGGCGCAGCACAAAAAGAACCGGCTGACGGCCCGGGAACGGATCGCGAAGCTGGTCGATCCAAAGACGGAATTCTTCGAGCTGAGTCTTTATGCCGCCTACGAGATGTACGAGGAATGGGGCGGCGCTCCGGCGGCGGGCACGATTACGGGACTCGCGCAAGTCTCGGGACGGCGCGTGATGATTATCGCGAACGACGCGACGGTGAAAGCCGGAGCGTTCTTCCCGATGACTGCGAAGAAAGTGATTCGCGCGCAGAATATCGCGATTGAAAACCGCGTTCCGACAATTTACCTCGTTGATTCGGCCGGCGTTTTTCTCCCGCTGCAAGAAGATGTTTTCCCGGATACGGACGACTTCGGGCGAGTGTTCCGCAACAACGCCGTGATGAGCGCGATGGGAATTCCGCAGATCACGGCGATCATGGGAATGTGCGTGGCGGGCGGCGCGTATCTGCCGGTGATGTGCGACCACATTCTTATGACCGAAGGCAGCGGATTGTTTCTCGCGGGACCGGCGCTGGTGCAAGCGGCGATCGGTCAGAAAACTTCCGCCGAAGAATTGGGCGGCGCGCAAATGCATTCGCAGATCAGCGGAACTATCGATTTCCGCGAAGCGGACGATGCCGCATGCATCAAGCGAATCCGTGCGCTCGTGGACAAGATGGGCCACCCGGCGGGTGCGCCGTTCGATCACAAGGCGGGCGAGGCGCCGGCGCATCCGGGCGAGGACATTTACGGGATTTTTTCGTCGGACGCATCGAAGCAATACGACATGCACGAAATCATCGCGCGAATCGTGGACGGCAGCAAATTCGATGAATACCGCGCGGACTACGGGCAGACCCTGCTGTGCGGGTACGCCCGGATTGGCGGCTGGGCCGTAGGAATTGTCGCAAACCAGAAAAAACATGTCAGCGTCGCGGCGCCGGGAACCGGCGAGAAGCGCACCGAATTCGGCGGCGTGATTTACACGGAATCGGCGGACAAAGCGGCGCGGTTCATCCTCGATTGCAATCAGCACCTGATTCCGCTGGTTTTCCTTCACGACGTGAACGGATTCATGGTTGGGAAAGAGGCGGAGTGGAGCGGGATCATCCGCGCGGGCGCAAAGATGGTGAACGCCGTTGCAAACAGCGTGGTGCCGAAGATTGCCGTGATTTGCGGCGGCAGCTTCGGCGCGGGCCATTACGCAATGTGCGGGAAGGCATACGATCCCCGATTTATATTCGCGTGGCCGACGGCGCGGTATGCCGTAATGAGCGGTGACTCGGCCGCAGGGACGCTGGTGGAAATCAAGATCAAGCAGCTCGAACGCGAAGGGAAGAAATTGAGCGAGGCGGAGAAGAAAGAGCTGCACGAATCGATTCGCGCGACGTACGAGCATCAAACCGACCCGCGCTACGCCGCGGCGCGATTGTGGGTGGATGCGATTATCGATCCGGCGCACACGCGCGATGCGTTGATTGAAGCGCTGGAATCGGCTGCGCTGAATCCGGTGGTTGCGGAGTTCAAAACGGGCGTGCTACAGACCTGATCTCAACCACAGATGAACACAGATAAGCACTGGCTGCTGATTTCAGCGCGCAAACTCTACCAGGAGTCCCCTTGGACAGCGTAACAATCATCGAATGCCCGCGCGATGCATGGCAGGGGTTGAGGCAGATCATCCCCACGGAAGAGAAAGTCAAATACTTGACGGGCCTCGTTTCGCTCGGGTTCCGGCACATTGATGCGGTGAGTTTCGTTTCGCCGAAGCACGTGCCGCAAATGGCGGATAGCGAAGCCGTAATGCAACGGTTGAGTCAGGTGAAATCGCCAACGGGTAAAGCGCCCGAGATTATCGGGATCGTCGTGAATGCGCAGGGGCTGGACCGGGCGCTGGCGGCGCCGGGGGTCACGACGATCGGCTATCCGTACTCCATTTCGGCGTACTTCCGGCGGGCGAATGCAAATATGTCGCGAGCGGAATCGCGCAATCTGGTGGAGAAACTGCAACACGACACAAAGGCCGCGGGGCGGAACCTCGTAATTTACATTTCGATGGCCTTTGGGAATCCCTACGACGAGCCGTGGGGGCCGGAGATTGTGGAAGAGACGCTCGTATGGCTGAAGGACGTGGGAATCCGAACGGTTTCACTGGCCGACACGGTTGGGACGGCGACGCCCGAGGCCGTCGCAGGATTGTATCGCGCGGTGAAGAGTTGCGTTGCGGGCGTGGAAGTTGGCGTGCACCTTCACAGCCGGCCCGAACGTGCCGCGGAAAAAGTTATTGCTGCTTATGAGGCGGGCTGCCGCAGATTTGATGGCGCTCTGACGGGATTGGGCGGCTGCCCCTTTGCGGGGGATGAACTGGTCGGAAACATTCCGACCGAAGCGGTGCTGACGGCACTTGCGTCGCGCGGCGTTTCCACCGGAATTGATACGAAATCGCTTGCCGTGGCATGCGCGATGACGCATGAACTGCGTGAGAAGTATTCCGTGCAAGTTCCGGAAACGGCGCGGCCGAATTAGCCACAGAGACTCGGCGACACGGGGAACCGATTTCAATAAACCGATGGGCTACAAAACTCTGACACTTGCGCTCGAAAGCAGCGACCAGATTGCGACGATCACGCTCGACCGGCCGGAAAAGCGGAACGCGATTTCATCGCAGATGATCGCCGACCTGCTCGTTGCGCTTGACCATGTGGAATCGAGCGCGGCGCGCGTCGCGATCATTACCGGTTCAGGGAAGGCGTTTTGCGCCGGCATGGACCTCGATGGACTGCAAGCGCTTGCGGGACAATCAGCCGAACAAAATCTGGAAGACTCTCGTCGAATGGCCGCGATGTTTCACCGGATCTATGCATTTCCGAAGCCGGTGATCGCGGCCGTGAATGGCGCGGCGATCGCAGGCGGTTGCGGGATTGCAACGCTCGCGGATTTCACGCTCGCAGTTCCGGAAGCGAAATTCGGATACACGGAAGTGAAGATCGGATTTATTCCCGCGCTGGTCTCCGTTTTCTTGCGCCGCCAAATCGGCGAAAAGCAGGCGCGCGACCTGCTGCTAAGCGGGCGAATTTTTGACGCCGCGGAGGCCTATCGCCTCGGCCTCGTGAGCGAAATTGTCGCAGCAGACAAACTGGCCGCGCGCGCGAGAGCGGTCGCCGGGGTTTTACGGGCGGCGAGTCCGACGAGCATCACGCGAACTAAGCAATTGATTTTGCAGGGCGACGAAGCTGCATTGAAAGCCAATCTCGAGCGGGCGATTCAAGCGAACGCCGAAATTCGCTCGACTGCGGATTTTCGCGAAGGGCTCGCATCGTTTCTCGAGAAGCGCGATCCCAAATGGACTGGCCGCTGACGCGCATTCGGCCAGTCTGATACACTTTCCCGCCGATGAAAGACTACGCCGATACGACGATCCGCGTGCGCTACGCGGAAACCGATCAGATGGGGATCGTCTATTACGGAAATTATCTGACGTGGTTTGAAATCGGGCGCGTCGAACTCTGCCGCGAGCTTGGCTTCGAATACAAGCGGATGGAATCGGAGGACAATGCCTACCTAGTTGTCGCCGAGGCGTACTGCCGTTACAAGCGGCCGGCGCGTTTTGATGATGTGCTCGTGATTCGTACCCGCGTGACGGAGTCGCAGCGGCGGACGATCCGGTTCGGCTACGAAATCCTCGATTCGAAATCGAACGAGATGGTCGCGATGGGCGAAACACTGCACGTGGTTTGCGACCAGCTGGGACGGCCCAAGACATTGCCCGAGAAATACAGAAAATCCTTTCCCGCAATGAAGCATACGTCCGTCCCGAAGCCGCCCGCCGAGTCCATGCCTTCGGCAGGAGATCATTCATGAGCACACCTGATACCGGAAAGATGCAGATGTTTCGCGAGCACCTTCGCAAGGAGTGGACCGACGACAAGACGATTGCCGCGTGGCGAAAATGGCACGCGCACATTGCTCATTTTACGCGACCCGCGACGGATGGCCTTCTCGAAACAGCGCAGATTCAACCGGGCATGCGCGTCCTGGACCTGGCCAGCGGCGTCGGTGATCCGGCGCTGTCGCTGTCCGTTGCGGTTGGTCCTTCGGGCCATGTGACAGCGACTGATTTTGGCCCCGGGATGCTTGCATTTGCCGAGGAGCAAGCAAAAACGAAGGGCCTGACGAACATCGAATTTCGCCAGGCGAACGCCGAATCGCTTCCCTTCTCGAGTAAATCGTTCGACCGAGTGACGTGTCGCTTCGGAATCATGTTTTTCCCCGATGTCGCGAAGGCACTGCGGGAATGTCTGCGCGTGCTCAAGCCGGGAGGACGCGCGACGTTCGTGGCGTGGGGAAAGAAAGACCAGCCATTCTTGACGACCACAGTCAGCATACTGCTTAAATATGTCGAAGTGCCCCCGCCCGACCCGGATGCGCCGAATGCCTTCATGTATGGCGAGCGCGACCGGCTGCGGCGAACGCTCGAAGCGGCCGGATTCCGCGACGTGCGTGAGGAAGTTCGCAGCGTGCCCGGACGCTGGATGGGTACGCCGGAAAAATACTGGCAGCAATTCTCGGAGGTAGCTGCGCCGTTCCGGCCGCTGATCGAAAAGCTGACCCCGGAGGCGCGTGGCAAGGCTGTGTGCGAAATCCTGGCGGAGCTGGGAAAATTCTGGGACGGGAAGAATCTTACAATGCCGCTGGAAATTGTCATCGGAACCGGAAGGCACGCATGAGCCGCGTGCAGATTGACGGCGAACATCTGACGCTCGAGGACCTGTACCGCGTGGTGTTCGATGGCGCCGAGGTGGAGATGTCTTCGGCGGCGCGGCAGCGGATGAAGGAATCGCGCGCCGTCGTAGAGCGGCTGATTGAATCGAACACGGCTGTGTACGGCGTCAACACCGGCTTCGGAAAAATGGCGTCGGTGCGGATTTCGCGGGAGCAGATTCGTCACTTGCAGTTGAACCTGGTGCGGAGCCACGCGTGCGGCGTGGGCGCTGCGCTCACCGAACACGAAACGCGCGCGATGCTGGCGCTGCGGGCGAACGCCATCGCGAAAGGATTCTCGGGCGTGCGGCCACTCGTCGCCGAAACTCTATGCGCGATGCTCAATCGCGGAGTGCACCCCGTAATTCCTTCGCAGGGATCCGTGGGCGCATCGGGAGACCTGGCGCCGCTCGCGCATCTTGCAAGTGTCGCGATTGGCGAAGGCGAGGCCATCTGCCAGGGCAAGCACGTGGCGGGCGGCGCCGCAATGAAAAAGGCGAAGATTGCGCCGCTTGAACTCGAGGCCAAGGAAGGGCTGGCGCTTCTGAACGGGACGCAGGGGATGCTGGCGCTGCTCGCGCTCGAGTTGCGAGATGCCGAGATTGCAATCGGAACAGCGGATGTGGCCGCTGCGCTTTCGCTCGACGCGTTGCGCGGGAGCCCGGCCGCGTTCGACGCGCGCATTGCGAAGGTTCGGCCGTATCCCGGACATGCGACGACGGCGAGAAATCTGGAGCGAATGAATCGCGGCAGCGAAATCCGCGAATCGCACCGTCCGCCCGCAAAAGATCCGCGCGTTCAGGATGCGTATAGCTTGCGGTGCGCACCTCAAGTGCATGGAGCTGTGCGCGACACGCTGGCCCAAGTGCGAGCGACGGTAGAGATCGAATTGAACAGCGCCACGGATAACCCGCTCGTGTTTGCCGACTCGGGAGAAGTCGTGAGCGGCGGAAATTTTCACGGGCAGCCGCTGGCCATGGCGGCGGACCAATTGGCCGTCGCGCTCGCGACGCTCGCCGGAATTTCCGAGCGCCGCATCGAGCAGATGACAAATCCGCAAACCAGCGGATTGCCGGCATTTCTCGTGCGCGAGGCGGGGCTGAATTCCGGATTCATGATGCTGCAAATTACGGCGGCGGCCCTGACGAGCGAGATGAAAACGCAGGCGACGCCGCATTCCGTGGATTCGATTCCCACATCCGCAAACCAGGAAGATTACGTGTCGATGGGGATGGGTGCGGCCCGGCGAATTGCGCCGATGATGGCCAATCTGCGAAACGTGCTTGCGATTGAGCTGCTCGCCGCGTGCCAGGGGATTGACTTGCTGGCGCCGCTGCGCACGGGCAAAGAGGCGCAGAAAGCCTACTCGCTTGTAAGAGCGAAATCCAAGATGGTTGAGGCGGATCGTTCGCTCGCGCCGGATATTGACGCGGTCGCTCTCGAAATATCGAAAGCCTCTTTCAGCAACCTCCTCCGATAGATCAAGGAGTGATCCCATTCTCGCGGATTTGCTGTCGAAAATCGTTACGCGAGCGTCTGGAACAAGAATGTTCCGAAGCGGTATCCGGCGGCGTATTTAAACGGCGCGACGCCGAGGGAGTAGTGTCCGCACGGAAGAGAGAGACTTTCGAATTGGACGCCGTCGCGGCGAATGGAGTCGAGAAACGTGTTTGTGAATTCAGGCCAAAATGTGGGGTCGTAGCGGCCCGTGATTGTGAGAATTTTCTTGCCGGAATTGTGGAGTTTTTCGAGGTACGGAAACGGGCTGATGGGCGACCACAAGTGCCTCAACTCATCTTGCGAGACTTTCGATTGCAATGATTCCCACACGTTCATCGTCGTGAGGCCGTTTGAGACGACGTCGCCGAAATAGGTCGAGACGTGGAGAAACGCGCCAGCGGCGAGCGCCTGTTCATGGCACGTCGTGATGAATGCGATCGAAGAACCGATGCTGGTGCCGAGGATTCCGAGACGGTCGTAGCCGCGCTGCTCGAGCCAGCGAAGACACCGCCGGACATCAAGAACAGCCTGGCGGTTCGCCTGAAGCGTGAGGCCAATGTTGGGGCCGACGAGATGATCGCCGCGAGGATGGCCGGGGATGGCGCGGCGGTCGTGGTACGGCAGGCTCAACTTGATCGCGGTTAGCCCGAGACGGTTGAGCCAGCGGCAGATATCCTGCTGCTCTTCCCAGCGCGCGTTCCACTGCGCGAGAACCACGACCGCGGGGCCGGAAGTTCGCGCGGGGAAAAATTGACCGTGGACGCGATTGTTCACTGGCCAGGGCGATTCGACTGCGCTCGTGAAGGTGAGGACGGTGTCGCGGAGTTCATAGTCGTCCGCTGGAAATGTCGCAAACCATGCGTCGCTATTCGCGAGTGTATCCGCAACGAAACGGTCCAGAAAAGCTCGCGGTTCAGGATCGTTCGCGCGGCCGCCGATATGTTCGAGACCCCACGCAAACGGCAGGGTGCGGCGGTTGGGTTCCTGCGCCCAGCGCATGTGCTCGTAGCGGCGGATTGTTTGTTCGATCCAGGACATGGGAACGAAACGAACAACTCCAGAGTAGCAGTCTCGCGCAATCAAATGCGCGCCGGCGGGACAAAAGCCGCATTGAAAGGGGACCAACGGAACTTGAACGGTCTTGCGACGCATCGTGCGGCAGAAAAATGTTAGAAGTCGGGCACGGTGCGGGTGCGCCCGCTTGAGAGGGCCTAACGGATGTGTCAGATTCGAGAGGTGAATCCTGCCACGCTGGCCGGCATCTTCGTGTTCCTCTTCGGGCTGATCATCGGCAGCTTTCTGAACGTCTGCATCCTGCGCATTCCGGAAAAGAAATCGATCGTGATGCCTGCGTCGGCCTGCCCGAAGTGCGGCGCGCCGATCCGTCCCTACGACAATATCCCGGTGCTGAGCTGGGTAATGCTCGGCGGAAAATGCCGCGCTTGCAAGGCTCCGATTTCGTGGATGTATCCTGTGGTCGAGCTGCTCACGGGCTTTTTGTTCTATGCATGTTTTCGCGCATTTGGATTGACGGCCGAGACGCTGAAGTGGACGGCGTTTTCGGCGGTGCTGATCGTCCTCGTCATCACGGACCTGCGCGAGCGCATTCTGCCGGACGTCGTGAATTTCACAGGCCTTGCAATCGGACTTGTCTTCAGTCTCGCGACGAAACCCGTGGACGGCACGGCGCACTGGATTTCCGATCGTATTTTCGACTTCCCTCCCCCCGCTCCGGTGTTGTCGCTCGTGGATGCCGTGCTGGGTGCGGCGCTCGGGAGCGGGCTTCTCTGGATTGTGTCCGAAGCGTATTTCCGTCTGCGCGGCCGTGAAGGAATGGGGCTTGGCGACGTAAAAATGATGCTGATGGCGGGCGCGTTTCTGGGGCCGAAGCGAACGATCCTGACGATCTTCGCGGGGGCGCTTCTCGGAAGCGTTCTGGGCGTGGCGTTCATCCTTGCGCGGCGAAAGGATTCCAATTACGAATT
>JBAWGF010000148.1:0-5866 GCA_049592615.1 Candidatus Acidiferrales bacterium | reverse complement strand
GGGTATATTGCGACATCTTAGCTCAAGACCCGCGATAAGTCTCTCTCTGCCACCAATCGGCTCGCTCATAGCTCCGCCCGAAAAATTAGTTGGGTTGCCGGTAAAAAAAGGGCAACCAACTCGCGGTCGGGGCATCTGAGGTTGACCTGGGGGATGGTTTCACACAAGGCTCGGTGCCGAAGTAGTCGAAATCGTAAAGTCCCCTACAAGGAGATGTATCATGAAAAAGATGTTAGGTCTCGGGCTCGTGCTTGTCGCCGTCGTCGCGCTCTCAGCCTTCGGCTACGGCAAGCGAGAGAACACTCTCGTTAGATTTAATGGCGGTATCGGAGTTGATCCCGTCTCTAATGTCGTCGTCAACGGTACAACCACGACAGCCACTCCAAACACCGTGCGGGGCATTTCTCCCGCTGGCCAGATCTGGAGGATTGCTGACCTCGATGCGGATGTGAGGCTCGATGGGCACATCCGCGTTCATGGACGCGGCCTGCTTCTGGCCGGCGGCAATGGTATCGGAACGAACGGTGGGCAGAGCGTGTTCGCCACGGTATTCTGCGGGCCCGCCGCCACGGCCACCGCCTCAAGCTCAAATCAAGTCGGCGTTGCACTTGAGTCTGACGGAGACTTCACAATCGATGATGTGCTGTCGCCGTTGCCGCCGAATTCCTGTGAAACTCCTGTACTCCTCATCCGGACTGCGGCGGGAGCTCACCCCTGGTTCGCAGCGGGCATCGAGGACTAGGCCCGGCGCATGTCGCATCGCAAGTTGTGCTTCCATGTTGCAAAGGATCAGGAAGGGTGCGGCTCCGCACCCCTCCTGAATCCTTCGTTTTAATGTGTCGGATTCTCAGAATGTGGTGTGCCCAGCCTCGAATCACGCTTTCCTAAAATCCCATTGATCGGTACCGATGTCGTTTGCACAGGAAGTATGTTTTTGGAATCGAGAGTGATTTCAATCCTCTTGGAAGGGTCGTCCTTGGCTGATGTGGCGACTTCATGAGGCACCAATACCTCATCGGCGAGTGCCTGAGTAACGCGCGAACTGGAAAGGGACTCGCTGCTCGCTTGGCGCGAGGCGTGGCGGAGCGAGCGGGGAGTGTTACAATGCTCGGCCTTGGCGCTGCATCGCCGCGCCACCTGCGGTCATCGAATGGGAAGGCAATCGATGAGGAGAATCGAGTGAGCAAGGTCATTATTATCGGCAGCGGTTGCGCCGGATTGACGGCGGCGATTTACGCGGCGCGGGCGGACTTGAAACCGCTCGTGCTCGATGGATACGAGCCGGGCGGCCAGCTTGCTCTCACCACGATGGTGGAAAATTTCCCCGGATTCACCGACGGCATCTTGGGTCCCCAGCTGATCGAAAACGCGCGAAAGCAGGCGCAGAGATTTGGCGCGGAATTCAAGGCGGGCGAAGTCACCTCGGTGGACTTGAGCCGGCGTCCATTCAAGATCGTTACAAAAAAAGAGACGTACGAATCGGAAGTGTTGATCATCGCGGCGGGTGCGTCGGCGCGCATGCTTGGTATCGAATCCGAGCGGCACCTGCTGGGTCACGGCGTTTCCACCTGTGCCACTTGCGACGGCTTCTTTTTCCGCGACAAGGAAATCCTCGTCGTGGGCGGAGGCGACACGGCGATGGAAGAAGCCACGTTCCTCACGAAATTTGCGAAGCGCGTGACGATCGTCCACCGCCGCAACGAGTTTCGTGCTTCGAAATTCATGCTCGATCGCGCCCGCAAGAATGAGAAAATCGTTTTCAAAACACCTTTTATCGTTGAGGAAGTCAACGACGTGCCGAAAAAATCGGTCGAAATGGTGAAGCTGCGCAACGCGGAAACGAACAAAATCGAGACGCTGGCGGTCGAAGGCGTCTTCGTCGCGATCGGCCACGAGCCCAACTCCAAAATTTTTAAGGGTCAGCTCAAAATGGACGAGGCGGGCTACATCCTTACGCACGACGGCGCGAGGACCAGTGTCGAAGGCGTCTTCGCTGCGGGCGATATTCAGGATCATCACTATCGCCAGGCGGTGACGGCGGCTGGTTCCGGCTGCATGGCCGCAATGGATGCGGAGAAATTCCTCGCCGGGCACTAGCATCGCGACGCGCGTCGCGGCATAATCCGTTCCCGATGCCAATTCATCGTTCCACCCTCATCCTCACGGAGCGCGGCTCTTTCTGATGCGGGCTCTCCTCTTGTATCTTTCCGAAAGCAAGCGGCTCGCGCCGTTGATGATGCGCAATAGCTTGAGCCGCCGGGTAGCGCGGCGATTCGTCGCCGGCGAAACTCTGGACGATGCGATCGAAGCGGCGCGTGCGGTGAACCGCGCCGGACAATCGGCCAGCCTCGATCTGCTTGGCGAAAATGTATCGGATGAGACGGGCGCGCGCCGCGCGGCGGAAGGGTATATTGCGATTTTCGATCGCATCGCGCGGGAAAAACTCGACGCAAACGTTTCGCTCAAGCTCACGCAGCTCGGTCTCGATTTGCGGGAACCTCTCTGCGAGGAGTTGCTCGAAAAGATTGCGGAACACGCAACAGCTCTCGGAAATTTCGTTCGCATTGATATGGAAGGCTCCGCGTACACGCAGCGTACTTTGGAGATCGCGAAGCGGGTGCGCGCAAAATTCTCGGGCGTCGGCACCGTCGTACAGTCGTACCTTTACCGCACCGAGCAGGATGTTCGTGAACTCCTCGCGGCCGGTTGCCGCATCCGGCTGTGCAAGGGCGCATACAAAGAGCCGCCTGAAGTCGCGTTTCCGAAGAAGGAAGATGTGGACGCGAATTACGTCAAGCTGACGAAGCTGCTCCTGCCGAGTGGGATTTACCACGGAATCGCGACGCACGATCCGGCGATGATCCTTGCAACGAAGAATTTTGTGCGGGAAAAAGGAATCGGGCGCGAGCAATTCGAATTTCAAATGCTTTACGGAATTCGCACGGATTTGCAGCAGCAGCTTGTGCGCGAAGGCTACCGGTTGCGCGTGTACATTCCCTTCGGCACCGACTGGTTCCCCTATTTCATGCGCCGCCTCGCCGAGCGCCCCGCCAACCTGGTGTTCTTCCTTCGAAATTTGCTTCCGCGATCTGTGGATCGTGCGGCTTCTTAGCGCGCGCACCAGATTCGACCCTCACTACGTTTTGCGGCAGACGGCGACGCCGTCGCGCAGGGGAATGATCGCCGAAAAAAGAGCGCGCGACGCGTACATCATGCGATTGAACTGTTGCACGCCGCGCGTTCTCGCATCCATTGCGCGGCGCGTCACGCGGCCTGACCAGAGCACGTTGTCCGTGATAAACAATCCCCCGGAACGCAATCTCGGCAATGCCTTGCGAAACGCGGCAGGGTATTGTTGTTTGTCCACATCGTTGAAGATGAGATCGAACTTTCCGGAGACTTCGTCAATCAAATCGATCGCATCGCCGACCAGAATCTGGACGCGATTTTCGACGCCGGCCCGCCGAAAATATTCGCGCGCCCGGCGCGCATTTTCCGGCTCGCCATCCGTATAGTAAATTTCTCCGCGCGGCCCGGCGGCGCGAGCAAGCCAGATTGTCGAGTATCCGATTGCCGAACCCATTTCGAAAATGCGGCGGGCATTTGCAATTTGCGCCAGCAAATAAATCATCCGCCCGACCGCCGGCCCGATAATCGGGATATCATGCCGCTCCGCGCGACTTTCCATATCTCTTAGTACGGAATCCCTCTTCGGCAAAACGCCGTAAAGATACCTCTCAACTCTTTCTTGGGTAATTCCGGACATCGCCTTTCGCCTCCTTGCTTCGATGAGCGACAACTTGCGGAAGACTGAAACCTCGAGAGAATTTATGCGTTAAGTGCAATTTGCATAACGAGATTAGAGACTCCTGCGGAGCGGCAATACTAGCAGTTTCATGACTGTACGCGGGAACAGGACTTTTGCCCTGTCCCTTTTCGCGCTTGACGCATTTCTGGTGCTCTAGTAAGAACGTACAAGTTCTGGGGCGTGCTTTTGATTTGAACTTTCTCTGAGATCGCACGCGCAGACTCCCAGCATCCTGCCATAGCTGTGATATGCCCCAGGGTCGTGGTGGTTTTTCCTCGGACCAGCCCGAAGACCGCATAGCTGCACGTGTGTCTTCAAAAGGAGAGGAAGGGACAGTCATGTCAAATCCTGGTGTGAAGAGGTTGATGAACGTGGTTTCGCGCGCGGTGCTTTTGGTTCTCGGCGTGGGATTGAGCGCGAGCATTGCTCTCGCTCAAAACCAGCCGGACAACAATCGAAACTTCAGCAGAGGAAGCAATTCCTCTCGAGCGGTCGATCCCGGAGTTCGCCCCGGTACGAACAGCGTAGGCGGACCGCTCGATGGCATGAGCGGTGACTATCAGAGCTTTTTCTACGCGGCACTGGCGCGTTTCGGAGAAATTGATTCCGTTCAGGGCACAGTCGCCAACGAAGACGGAAAAGGCCTGGGTCCGCGTTTCAACGGAAACAGTTGCGCCGGATGTCACACTTTTCCGACGGTCGGCGGCACAAGCCCGGCGAACAACCCGCAAATAGGGATGGGCCTTGCGGACGGCGCAATGAACAAGATTCCGCCGTTCATTACGCCCAACGGGCCAGTTCGAGAAGCGCGCTTCATCCGCAACCCCGACGGCTCGCCCGATGGCGGCGTGCATGACCTGTTCGTCATCACCGGAAGAGTTGATGCGCCGGGTTGCGGCATTCAGCAACCGGATTTCGGAGCCGCGATTCGTCAGGACAACATCATCTTCCGAATCCCGACGCCGGTCTTCGGTTTGGGGCTCGTGGAAGCGATCACGGATTCGTCGATCTTGAAGAACGCTTCCAATCCTCACAAGTCGATGTTCGGAATCTCCGGTAATCCAAATCGGAGCGGGAACGACGGCACAATCACGCGGTTCGGCTGGAAAGCGCAGAACAAATCGTTGCTCATGTTTGCGGGCGAAGCATACAACGTCGAGCAAGGCGTGACCAACGAACTCTTCCCCAACGAACGCGATGAAACGCCGGGTTGCATGTTCAACGCTCTGCCGGAAGACGCCACGAATTTTACGTCGACGGACGCCGATCAGGCTTCGGGACTTTCCTCCGACCTCGTCAACTTCGCGGCGTTTGCACGTTTTTCGGCGCCTCCTACTCCTGCACCCGCAACTCCGCAGTCTGCCATGGGGCAGCAGTTGTTCAATCAGATTGGCTGCAACCTGTGTCATACGCCCTCGATCAACACCGGCAGCAAGATTGCGAGCACGGGCCAGAGCAACGTTCCCGTGAACGCGTTCTCTGATTTCCTGGTGCACGACATGGGATGGAATTTAGCAGACCACGTGAGCCAGGGAATTGCGAGCGGATCACAATTCCGGACCGCCCCATTGTGGGGAGTCGGGCAACGCATCTTTTTCCTCCATGATGGCCGAACCCAGGACCTGGTGGACGCAATCGAACAACACCGGAGCCAGGGATCGGAAGCAAACCAAGTGATCAACAACTTCAACCAACTTCCGACTAACCAGCAGAATGCGGTACTCGCATTCCTGCGCTCACTCTAACCGTTTGGGAACCGCGGATGGCCCCCACCATTCGCGGTTCCCAATCCCTCCCGAATTCCGGATTTAGTTTTGCCCGTTTCTGAATTCGAAGAGCAATCCCGTCTCGACTTCGACAGTCTGCCCGTTGATTTCGTACGGCTTGAATGTCCACTGCGGAAGTGCGTCGAGCACGCCCTTGATTTGTTCGGGGAAGCCCGCGATCGCGTGAATGTGTTCCGCTTTTCCCTGTTTGTTGATGACGAATCGCACAGGCACGCTCGCGAAGCGCGGACCCGCCAGCTCGGGGTTCACGCGATGCACGATGTGCTCGGCG
>JBAWGF010000147.1:0-15787 GCA_049592615.1 Candidatus Acidiferrales bacterium | reverse complement strand
GGTCAGGTGTGGCCCTCCACCAACCGCTGCATCGATGTGGCTCCGAAGAAGGACACGACGTACACGCTGACCGTCGAAGACGGCCGCGGAAACACCAAGACCGCGACGGTGGTGCTCCGCGTTCAATGACGTGCCGCGGGAAGCTTCGAGCGCCCGGCGTGAGAGCGAGCGCTCGAAGCCCCAACGGTTCGAATTCTAGCGATGGTGCTCTCTGCTCTGGATGGCCTCGTGAACCTCGGCGAGGGCCTGATCGACCCTCCTGATGGCTTTATCTCGATGGCCGCCGAATTCGCCGGGTGCACCTGCCAGCAAAGCCCTGGCTTCTTTCAAATGCCCTTCGGCTCGGCGGAGATCTTCGAACGCCTCATGCCGCTCTTGCGGTGGCGCGGCTGTTGGGCCCGGCGTCCCCGGCTTTGCCGGAGACGCGAATGCGAGAACGAACGCGAACAGGAATCCAGCCGCCGAAAACATCGTCAACATGTGTCGCTTCATGGAAAACCTCCTTCGTGAGTTGAGTGTGTTGAAACAGCCGAAATACTTTCGGCCTGGAAAAAATCCGCCGGCGTGTGGGTCGGGCGACGTCACGCCGCAGCCGAACCAATCTTATCGCTCCCCGCAGTATCGTGCGAGATTTTTGTGGGATGCGCGCGGGCACGGTCATCGCCAGGGAATCGTCACTCCGTCGCTGCGCCACTCCCAGCCCATATTGTCGTCGGTAATGATGAAGCGCTTTCCGAGCCGCGCACGGAGAGAATCCGACGACTCCATTCCCAGCGCGCGCGGAGGTTGATTCACCGAATCAGCGAGACCCATGTACGCCGCGAGAACTTCCTCCGACCGCGGGCTCCCGGGACCGAAAACGAGCTCGTTGTCGATCCTGTATTGCCGGAGAATCGAGAGCCAGCGATTCTTGTCGATCACGATCGGCGAATCGCTGACGACGTAGAAATTGATCACGCGCAAGCCATACGGGAAAATTTTCAGCCCGGTGGCAATCACGTCGTCCGAAGTTGTCGTGTTGTAATAGAACACGCCGCCCGAGTTCAGATGCCGGCGGACGATTTGAAGGAAATCCGTCGAGAGCAAGTCCGAGCTGTGGTCGCGCCAGTAGTAAGACGTGTTCTCGACGATGGCATCGTAGCGCGCTTCCGGATGCGCCAGAAGCCAGCGCCTGCCGTCGTCGGTGTAAATCTTCACTTTCGGATTTTGCAGCAGCGATCGCACTTCGGGATATTGCGGAATCAGCTCAAGGTAACCCGGATTGATTTCGACAATATCGACCGATTCCGCCTGAGGATGATTGGCCAGAATCTGAGCCCACGAGCCCGACCCGAGGCCGATCATCATGATCCGCTTCGGATTCGGGTGGAAGGCGCTCAGAGCATACGTGCGCGCAATCAAATTCAGATCGTTCGCCGGATTGATATTGAAATAGCCGTCGTACACGCCGCCACCGAAAACGGCTCCCTCGCGCGTCACTGCGATTACACCATTGCGGTTCTCCACGACATGCGTGAACGGCACGCTTGCTTCCGGGCGCGCGCCGAAGATCAGCCTTTCGAACAATCCCGAATAGAACTGCGACGCGACAGGCACCGCCGCGAGCGCAACGACGATTGCGGCGGCGGCCCACGCGGGCGGCGTGCGCAATTTCCCTTCGCTGTAAAACAGAACGGCGCTGCCCGCGATCGTTGCCGCCAGCGCCAATTGCAGCGAGACCGCCCTGAGCCCGAAAAAATTCATCAAGACGAATCCGATCGCGAGACTTCCCAGCGCCGAACCGGCGATATTGGAAACGTACACAAGACTCACGCCGCGCCCGGCACGATCGTCCGCCGAAACGGCGAGCCGGCAAATCAACGGAAGGACGGAGCCCATCAGCGCAGCAGTGATAAAGAATGCGGGCGCGCTCGAAAGAAACGGCAAGTTTTTCGCGGCGGTCGCCGCCACGAGAGGCGGCAAAAAGGCGGAAACGGCACCGGCTGCGAGCATCAGCACGCCGACAACGCGAATCGCACCGGCGGCGCTCATTTTTTCCGTCAGTTTTTCGGTGACGAAGGAACCCGCGGCGATGCCGGCAAGATACGTGGAAAGCAAAAGCGCGAATGCGGGCGCGCGGTCGGACGCGCCCACCACAAAAACGCGAAACCAGGCAATCTCAAAGCCAAGTGCGATGAAGCCGCAGAGACCCGCAATCCACATGGCCGATCCAAGCCGCAGTCCGGACTTTTCGGCGGCGGCGTGCAGCGGCTGCGACGGCGTCACGATCGCAGTCACCTGCATTCTGCGGCCGTAGAGAAACGCCGTCGCGCCGACGGCCGTATTGATGCACGCGGCGAGCGTCACCGAACCCGATTGGCCGAATTCGCGGAGCACGTAGCTCGCGCAGAGGTAACAGGCCACGGCGGAGCCGAAAGTGTTGACGAAATACAGCGTCGCCACGGAGTACCCGACCCGGCCGGAATATCGGACGAGGTGCTCGACCAGCAGAGGCAGCGTCGCGCCCATTAGCATCGTCGGCACAATCAGGAGCAACAGGCTCAACACGATCGTGGATGGCAGGCTCGCGCCCGACGTAAATTTCGCAGCCCAGTGAAAAATTTGCAGCGAGCACAATCCAAATACGGCAACGCCCAATTCGGCCCCGCCGAACATTGCAATCCCCTGGCTCGGAAAGCGCGAAGAAAGCCAGCCGCCCGCGAGGCTCCCGAGCCCCAGCCCCAGCATGAACGCGCTCACGACCACGGCAACCGATTCCGCGTTCACGCCGTAAATCGAAAACAACGCGCGCTGCCACACAATCTGGTACACCAGCGCCGGCATTCCGGAGCAAAAAAAGAGCACGCACACAAGAATGGTGTCGCGCTGCCCGGACGATTTGTCGAAATGGAGAATCGCCGCGAGGAAGAGAATCAGATCGAACGCGAGAAGCGACACAACCGCTGCCGAACTCATCGGCCTCCCGTGCTATCGAAACAAGCTCACCTGAGAGCGATTGCTTATGGGTAGGTCCATTGTCCACACGTTGGCCGATTCGCGAAAGGAGGTGTCTCCATTCCGCGTGCGAGGACAGCAACGGGGAGGGGATCGGGCGGTCTATTCCAGAATCAATGTTCAAGGGTGGCCAACACCGCCAGGGGGTAACGATGCCCATTTCCAATTCCGTCGCCGCGCGCCATTTGCGGACCTGCGCGCAAATCCTCTATACTTTGTGTGTCAGTATGCGAACCAGAGCGGGGGCAACGATACTGTCTCGGCCCGCCCGAAGACGTCCTAAAATGACCGACTTAACCGAAAAAATTAAAAAGAAGCTCCAGGACGAGATTGCCACGCTCGAGCACGAGCTCCACGACGAGCTGCCCAAGGAAATCAAAGTCGCCCGCGCGCACGGCGACCTTTCCGAGAACGCCGAGTACAAGTACGCCAAGGAACGCCAGTCCTACGTTTCCGCGCGGCTCGGACAGCTTCATCAGCGCATGGCCGACATCTCCATGCTCAATCTGAATAATCTGCCGAAGGATCGCGCCGCCTACGGCTCGCGCGTCGTGGTACTGGACGTTGCGAAGGACACCAAAATCGAGTACAAACTCGTAACGACCGAAGAGGCGGATGCATCCAAAGGGATGATTTCGACCACCTCTCCCATCGGCCGCGCGCTTCTGGGGAAGAAGGTCGGCGACGAGGTGAAGGTTGCGACACCGGCGGGCCCAAAAGAATTCGAAGTTGTCCGCCTGGCCACGATCTATGACGAGGAATAACGGGGTGACACTCGATCCATGCTGACGCGGACCATCGGCCGGTACCTCTCCTGGCCCATCGATCGCATTGCCGCGATCCTCGCCCCTACGGGCATCCCTCCCAACGTAATCACCTGGTCGGCGCTGGTCCTCAATCTTTGGGCCGGTATTCTTTTCGCTGCGGGCCGTTTCGCCGCTGCGGGCGGGATGATGATTGTTGCCGGCTTGTGCGATCTCCTCGATGGGCCGGTCGCGCGGCGGCAAAGCCGCGTCTCGAAGTTCGGCGAGTTCCTCGATTCCATTCTGGACCGTTACGCCGATTTGATTCTGTTTCTCGGCCTGCTCGTTTACTACGCGCGCGTGAACCGCTTCCTCTATGCCGTGCTCGTCGGCGTCGCGATGGCCGGCGCCGTCATGGTGAGTTACGCGAAGGCGCGCGCCGAATCGCTCGTCCCCAAAGCGGAAGTCGGATTCTGGGACCGCCCCGAGCGCCTCATTCTGATGATCCTGGGCGCGCTCGTGAACCGCATGCCGGTGGCGCTCTGGATTCTCGCCATCGGACCCAACATCACGGTCCTCCATCGCATCGTTCATACGTGGAAGCAAACCGTGGCTCTGGGCCTCGGGCCCGCGCCTGTGCAACCCGGCGCGCACTCCGGCAAAAAGCGCGTTTCGAAAACGGCCGGAACAAGTCCTGCACGTGAGGCGCCTGATGCGCCCCCGATTTTGACGCGGACGGTTGGACGCGGAGGCTGAACGTGCCCAAGCTTCTTGGAATCATCGGCGTCCTCGTTGTTTTCGCGGGGCTCGATCTGCTCTGGCAGTCTCGCCACGAAATCAAATTCTGGATTGCGGCGTATCTGAAAGTTTTTCTCGCGTTGTTGCGGCAACACGAGTCACCCATGCGCGCCCTTCCTGCGGCTGTTCCCGCCGAAAAGCGCCGGGGCGCGGTGCGCGTCCTGCTCGGCATGAGTTTCGCTTTTTTGCTCGGCCCGATTCTGATCGTCCTCAGCCTCACTTTGCTGCTGTATCATAGCCTCTGAGGGTTTCCCCGGGACTTTGACTCCATCTCTCATTATTCACGGCGGCGCCTGGAACATTCCCGACGAAACAGTCGAAGATTGCCGCGGCGGAATTCGCCGCGCGCTCGATGCGGGCTGGAAGATTCTCTCGGCAGGTGGTGCGGCGCTGGATGCAGTCGAAGCCGCCATCGTGGTTCTCGAGGACGATCCGACATTTGACGCAGGCATTGGGTCGCATCTGAATCGCGACGGGCGCGTCCAGCTCGATGCGATCGTCATGGACGGCGCAACGCTCAAAGCCGGCTCGGTCGCTGCGGTCGAGCGCGTGCGTAATCCAATTCGCCTCGCGCGGCGCGTGCTCGAAAAAAGCGAGCACATGATGCTCGTCGCCGCGGGCGCCGAAAAATTCGCCGCCGAAAACGGCATCGCTCTTTGCTCCCCTGATGAATTGATCCTCGAGCGCGAGAAAATGGCGTGGCGCCGGTGCCTCGAAGACTCGCACGCGGCCGAGCATCACCTGAGCCACGAGCTGGGCACGGTCGGCGCGGTCGCGCGCGATGCGAAGGGACATCTTGTCGCGGGCACTTCCACCGGCGGAACCTGCTGTAAATTTCCGGGCCGCGTCGGCGATTCGCCGCTCATCGGCTGCGGGTGCTACGCGGACGCCGAGTCGGGCGGCGTCTCCTCAACCGGTAATGGCGAAGGCATCATGAAAATTGTGATGGCCAAGATGGCAGTGGATCTTTTGCACGATCCGGGCGCGCTCAAACCACACCGGAAAAAAGCCGGTGGCGGCGGCGCGACCATTGCACAGGCCGTCGCCGACGCCTGCGTCCGAAAGCTTTCGCACCGCACACAGGCGACCGGGGGTTTGATTCTTCTCGACCGCGAAGGCCGTCCCGCCGCTGCGTTCAGCACGACGCGCATGGCCTACGGATTCGTGAATCCGGACGGATCTTTCAAAATCGGCCCCTAAAGTTTACGAATCGCGCGGACCCTGCCTCGCATCCACTCATTGAAGTAAGATAGGCTCAGGCAAGACAATCGAAGGGGGATACCCATGGCAATTCGCGATTCCATACTTCCTGAATTCGATAATGAAATGGCCATCACACGAAAGACGCTCGAGCGCGTCCCCGAAGGCAAGAGCAATTGGGCTCCCCACGAGAAATCCATGAAGATGGGACGGCTCGCAGGGCATCTCGCCGAACTTCCCAGCCTGGCGGTTCGCACGATTGAATTGGATTCTCTCGATTTCCAGCCAGCCGGAGCCCCTCCGCGCGTGCCGTTTGTGATGAGTTCACGAAAGGGTCTGCTCGAAACTTTCGATAAAAACGTCGCGAGCGCGCGCGCTGCCATTGCAGGCGCGAGCGACGAGCACCTGGCGAAGCCCTGGTCGCTTCAAATCGGCGGAAAAGAGCTATTCAAGCTCCCGCGTGCCGCCGTCCTGCGCACGCTGATTCTGAATCACGTCATCCATCATCGCGGGCAGCTCAGCGTTTACCTTCGCCTCAACAACGTGCCCGTGCCATCGATCTACGGCCCCTCGGCCGACGAAAATCCGTTCGTGTAGTTTCTCTGACGGTTCGGACCCGCGCCAGCGTGGGTCTTGGTGTGTTTTGCGCACAATCCACCGGTCGTACTATTGGCAGCCCCGTTTCTCCCTCCAAAACTGAATGAAATAGGGAGAAGTCCGGGGAGGCACCGTGCGATTCCCAAATTTGGCGCGAAAAATCCCATTCTTTGTATTGTCGGCGGCGCTGATTCTGGCGCTATCGGGTTCTACTGCGGCGCAGACTTCTCCGCAGCCATCGTCTCAAAGCACATCGAACCGACTGGTTCAGGTTTCTTCCACTCAGCCGTCCGCGGATGCTGCCAAGCCCACCCAGCCAGCGCCGTCCGAAACCAATTTTGTTTCATTTCAACCTCCCTCGCAGCCGACAGTCGCGGACGCGGCGCGGCTCGCCCGCGCGAAGAAGAACGCCGCGGCCGCCAAGTCGGCCAAGGTGATCGATGACGACAATCTTTCGAAGACGCCGCGCGATGCCGCGGAGTATGCCCTCGACGCTTCTTTCAACGCTGCCGCGCAGGGCCCGGGTGCGTCGGCCTCGAGCCACGGCGGCAAGGTCACGGTCCTTGATTTCTGGGCCACATGGTGCGGGCCGTGCCGGCAATCGGTTCCCGACCTCAAGCAATTGCAGGCCGCGTATGGAGATCGTCTCGAAGTGGTCAGCATCAGCGAGGATCATGACGAGCGCACGTGGCAAAATTTCGTATCGCAGAACGGCATGACGTGGACGCAGCGCTTTGATGCCAACGCCGAAGAGATGCGCCGGTACGGCGCGAATGCCCTGCCGACCTACATCATCCTCGACGACAAAGGCACGGTCATCGGCCGCCTTGTCGGCGAAGATCCCAGCACTCCCCTAGCCGATCGCCTCGCCCCCATCATCGGCCACTAGTCGTTCCCTTGCCATCCACTGCCAAAGGTTGAAGCGCGGGCAAGGCGTGTGCTAGATTCGGGGCTCCCGCAGGGTCATCGCGCGTAACCGCCGGGGGCGGCACCGTGGTGTTGATCCCATCGCCAGACACGAAATCGCAAGTCAAGATTTCCCTCCGCGAAACGCCTGTTCACGCAAAACTTTTTGCCGCGCAGCCTGCCGGGGCACGGAGAACTGGGCTCGGTGCGACTTCCCCATTTTTCATTTTCACTTTTCCATTTTCTGATTTTCAATTTTCGAATTTCGAAAAAAGAGGTGACGCATGAAATCCTATAACACCGAATGGATACGCAACGTGGGCATTGTAGGCCACGGCGACACGGGGAAAACCCAGCTCGTGTCGTCGTTGCTTTATACCGCGGGGATGACGCCGCGCCTGGGAAAAGTGGCGGATGGCTCAACCACGACCGACTGGGACGAAGAAGAAATCGCGCGCAAGATTTCGATCAACACGGGGATCGCTTACGCCGAATGGCAAACGCCCGGGCAGGCCGAAAAAACGAAAATCAATTTCCTCGATACGCCGGGCTACTCGACCTTCATCAACGAAACAAAATCCTCGCTCATCGCCGCCGACGCGTCGCTGATCCTGGTGGACGCGGCCGCGGGCGTTCAAGTGGTCACGGAAAAAGTGTGGGATTATGCGACGGAGTACGACCAGCCGCGCACGTTCGTGCTGAACTGGATGGACCGCGAACTCGCGAGCTTCGAGCGGGCGCTCGCTTCGCTCCAGCAAGTGTTTGGCCGCGGCGTCGTCCCGATCGAATTGCCGATCGGCTCCGAAAAAAATTTCAAGGGCATTGTGGACCTCATTGCGATGAAGTCGCTCGTCTATACGACGGACGGCGACGGCAAAGCAAAGGCCGAGGAAATTCCCGCCGACCTCGCGGAAGAAGCGAAGGCGGCGCACGAAGCGCTCGTCGAAATGGTCGCCGAGGGCGACGACGAATTGATGCAGGAATTCTTCGACAAGGGCACGCTGCCGATCGAAGATCTGAAGAAGGGTCTGCGCGAGGCGGTCCTCGCCAAGCGGATTTTCCCCGTCCTGCTCAGCTCCGCGCTCCACAACATCGGCGGCGACGCGATCCTGAATTACGTGGTGGAGATTTTCCCGTCGCCCGCCGTTCGCAAGACCGTCACCGGCCACAAGACTCCAGACCACAAGGGCGAATCGGTCGAGCGAAAAATCGCGGACGCGGAGCCCGTTTCGCTCTTCGTCTTCAAGACGGTCGCCGATCCCTTCTCCGGACGCATCTCGTATTTCAAGGTGATGAGCGGCATCCTGAAAAACGACGCTACGCTCAACAATTTCAACCGCAGCTCGCAAGAGCGCTTGCAACACGTTCAGGTGATGCAGGGAAAGACCGCCGTGGCCGTCAACGATTTGCACGCGGGCGACATCGGCGCCGTGGCGAAACTCAAAGACACTCTTACGGGCGACACGCTGGGAGACAAGAGCGCAACGATCTACTATCCGCCCGCACGCATCCCCGAGCCTTCGATCACGTTTGCCGTGGAACCAAAAACACGCGCGGATGAAGACCGCATCGGCACGGCCATCCACCGGATACTCGAAGAAGACCTGGCATTGCGCTTCAGCCGCGACCCGCAGACGAAGGAGTTTTTGCTCGCGGGCGCGGGACAGCAGCACATCGAAGTGGTGGTTGCGAAGTTGCGCAAGCGCTACCACGTGGAAATGACTCTCAAGCCGCCGAAGGTTCCCTACCGCGAGACGATTCGCGGTAAGGCCGATGCCGAAGGCAAGCACAAAAAACAGACCGGCGGGCACGGGCAGTTCGGGCTCTGCCGCATCAAGATGGAGCCGCTGCCGCGCGGAAAAGGAATCGAATTCGTGGACGATGTTTTCGGCGGCGCGATTCCGAAGAACTGGATTCCGTCGGTCGAAAGAGGCATCCGCGAGTCGGCCGAGCGGGGTTACCTGGCGGGATTCCCCGTGGTGGATTTTCGCGCCAGCGTTTACGACGGGAAATATCACGACGTGGACTCGAGCGACATGGCCTTCCGCATCGCGGGTTCGCTCGCGTTCAAAGAGGCGATGAAGCAGGCGCGGCCCGCGCTGCTCGAGCCGATCATGCACGTGGAGGTGTACGCGCCCGATCAGTATTCGGGGGACCTGATGGGGAATTTGAGCTCACGGCGGGGAAAAATCAGCGGGAGCGAATCGCGCGCCGGAAGCGTGGTGATCAAGGCGCAGGTGCCGTTTTCCGAAATGCTCAGCTACGCGAACGAGCTGATTTCCATGACGCAGGGCCGCGGAAGCTACACGATGGAGTATTCGCATTACGATTTCGTGCCCAACGAAATCGCGGAAAAAGTGATCGCCGCGCACAAACCGCACCACGTCGGAGAAGAGGAAGAAGCCGCCTCGGCGTAGCCCTCATTCGCTCCATGCAGGACGAGCCGGAGGAGCGGCTTCCGAGCCGCCCGCCGAGTTTTTCATTTTTCCTCTTGACAATCAAGAGGAGAGATGTACTCTTCCTCTTGTCCGTCAGGAGGAGGCAACATGGCCGAGAAGACCAGCGATTTCGTTCAGGGCACGCTCGACATGCTCATCCTGAAAACGCTCGCGCTCGAACCCATGCACGGATACGGCGTTTCCGTCCGCATCGAGCAGATCAGCAAGAAAGTTTTTCACGTCAATGCGGGTTCACTCTTCACGGCCTTCCAGCGCCTCGAGCGCGCCGGATTAGTCCGAAGCGAATGGCGGGCGACGGAGAACAACCGGCGGGCAAAGTACTACGTACTTACGGAACTCGGACGCAAGCGCCTGAACACAGAGACGCGCGCGTGGGACCGCCAGGTCGCGGCGATTGCCAGAATTCTGGAAGCGTCCTAGGAGAGAACAATGTCCATACTCCGAAATGTCTCGACGGGACTCCGGACGCTGCTGCGGAAACAGCAAGCGAACCAGGAATTGGACGAAGAGCTGCGCGCATTCCTGGAAGCGGCGGTGGCCGAGAAAATGAAAGACGGTCTCAGCCGCCGGCAAGCGCTGCGAGCGGCGCGCATCGAGATGGGGAGTTTCGATGCCGTGAAAGAAAACGTGCGCGCGGCGGGCTGGGAATCGATCTTCGACGGGCTGTGGCAGGACATCCGCTATGGCGTGCGCATGTTGCAAAAGAGTCCGGGATTCACCGCTGTCGCGATTCTCACGCTGGCGCTGGGCATCGGCGCGAACACCGCGATTTTCAGCCTCGTGGCTGCCGCGTTGATGCGCCCTCTGCCGGTGAGCGACCCTCAGAATCTCCTGCTGATGGCATGGCACGCGCGCGCGGAGCCAAAGGATTCGAGCTACAGCAACTACGGCGATTGCCGAGGAGGCCACAGGCAGCCCGCCATCGAGGGGTGCTCGTTTTCCGAGCCGCTGTTCAACGAGATCCGTTCGCAGACGAATGTTTTCTCGCGGCTGGCAGCATTTGCCGGTGCCCGCGGGCTCGACTTGAGCGGCAATGGTCCGGCGAATACTGTCGAGGGCGCCGAATACGTTACGGGCGAGTATTTCGAAACGCTCGGCGTTCAACCGCTTGTCGGAAGGCTCATCGCCTCGGCCGACGACGCGCCGTCCGCCTCGCCGGTCGTCGTGCTCAGTTACTCCTACTGGAAAACTTATTTCGGCGGCTCGCCTTCAGCGGTGGGGAAAACGATTCTTCTCAATCGCGTTCCCTTCACGATCATTGGCGTCGCCGAGCAAAAATTCGACGCTCTTTCACCGGGAAATACGATCCAGCTCTGGTTGCCTCTTTCGGTCGCGCCGCGGATTGAACTCCCCTGGGACAACCGGGATGCCAACGCGCGCAACTGGTGGCTCGTATTCGTCGGCCGACTGAAGCCCGGAGTTACGCGGGCCCAGGCGCAAGCCGTCGTGAACGAGTTGGTCCGCAACGAAACGACTCAAGGTGCGAAACCACTGTGGGGCAACGAGGACAATGCATCGATCGCGCTGGTCGGCGCGCAACAAGGCCTTACCGGCGATACGAACGAAATTGCTGCGCCGCTGTACGTCTTGATGATGGCGGTCGGCGTTGTCCTTCTGATCGCGTGCGCCAACGTCGCCGGGCTCCTGCTCTCGCGAGCGGCCGCGCGGCAAAAAGAAATAGCGCTCCGGTTCGCCCTCGGCGCAGGCCGCTTTCGAGTTCTGCGGCAGCTCCTGACGGAAAGCGTTCTGCTGTCCGTTGCCGGAGGTGCGCTGGGGATTCTGCTGGCCAACTGGGTCGTGGAAGCGATTGCCTCCTTCATCACCGCAAACCAAGACGGTCCGATTCCATTCAATCCAACGATTGACGCGCGCGTGCTGGCGTTCACCGCCGGGATTTCTATTCTCACCGGCATTCTTTTCGGGATGGCGCCGGCGATGCGCGGCCTCCAAGTGGATTTGATGCCGACGCTCAAGGACGCGTCCGGCCGTGGGACGCTTTCGACAAATCCGCGGGCGCGCTGGCTGAGTGCTGGAAACGCACTCGCCGTAGCGCAGGTGGCGCTCACGGTGGTTGTGCTCGTGGGCGCGGGCTTGCTCGTCCGCACGCTGCGAAATCTGAAAACCATAAATCCCGGTTTTGATACGCGCAACGTTCTGACGTTCAATCTCGACCCGACTTTGATCGGATACAAGCGCGCGGACGTGGACAATTTTTACCGGGACTTCCAGAGCCGCCTCGCGGCAATGCCCGGGGTGATGTCGGTGAGCTACTCGTGGAGGGCGTTGCTGGGCGGCGGCCTGTGGACAACTTCCTTCCATCTGCCCGACACCCCAAAGGACGCCGAGGTTCGCTCCGACGTGCTCCCCGTGGGTTCAGGATTTTTCCAAACCATGCGCATTCGCTTTCAGTTGGGCCGTGAATTTAACTCCGCCGATTTTGCGACGGCCCGGAGAGTCGCCGAGGTTTTGGCCGCGCAAGAGGAGCGCGTGGCGGCCAGCGTGAAGCAGGCCACCAAGTCGCTGGCGGACGTGAACAAGTCCGCTGCCGCGGACCTGCCGCTTCTACCAGCCATCGTCAATGAGGCCTTCGTCCGGAAGTATTATCCCAAACAGAATCCGATCGGGATTCGTTTCGGTTCCAGCGTCGCGGATGAGTCGAGCCCGAGCTCCGATCCGGGGTGGGAAATTGTAGGCGTGGTTGCCGACGCGAAATACAACAGGCTGCGCCGCGAAGTGGAGCCGACGTTTTACGTCCCCAAAAGCGGCGGCAGCGTGTCCTTCGCGCTGCGCACGGCGACGAACCCAGCGAGTTTTGTGCCGCAGATTCGCAGCGTGGTCGGCCAGATGGACGCGGATTTGCCGGTCTCGCGTATTCGCACCGAAAGCCAGCAGATCGATAATCAGCTTCTTGCGGAACGCTTAATCGCGCGCCTCTCGAGTTTCTTCGGCATCCTCGCTCTGCTGCTCGCCTGCATCGGGCTGTACGGGCTGCTGGCGTATGAAGTGTCGCGCCGGACGCGCGAGATCGGAATTCGCATCGCGCTCGGCGCACGAAGGGCGGACGTGCTGCGGCTCGTCATCGGGCAGGGGCTTACACTGGCGGCCGCCGGCGCCGTCGTGGGCGTCTCTGCGGCGCTTGGATTGACGCGCTTTCTCGGTTCCTTGCTCTATGGCGTGCGTCCGGCGGACCCGCTTACCTTCGCGGGAGTTGCCGTGCTGCTCGCTTCGGTTGCGGCGCTCGCGTGCTATCTCCCCGCGCGCCGCGCCATGCGCGTCGATCCGCTGGTCGCCTTGCGCTACGAATAACGGTTCTGCTTTCGCCGCGCGTTGCAGATTGGCCGTACCCCCGCGACACCACTGCGGGACAACTGCTTACGAAAATCGGGGCAGGAAAAATCCCGTGTGGCGTTTGTGCTCTTCGAACGTGGATCCGAATTCCAGCGCGAGAAACGATTCTTCTTTCCTGGCCTTGCGCGTCCAACCGATCAGGAAAATCGCGAACGCCACGAGCGCGCGGTACTCGCCGACAGCAATCGCGGTTCCCGCGATCGCGAGCAGGAGTCCGGTATAGATCGGATGCCGGATGTGCTTGTAGGGGCCGGTTCGGATAAGATTGTGCTCCTCGCGGATCGTTACCTCCGCGCTCCAGTTTTTTCCGAGGTGCCGCCGCGCCCAGATCGCAAACCCCACTCCCGCAACCGTCAGGCCCGCCCCGAGCGACGCAATCCACAGACGGTGCGGCAGGAATTGCCGGTTCAGTGGCCCGATCGGCAGATCGTCTTTGTACAAAAGAAAGAACGCACCCGCGAGCCACAGCACATGCAGCAATCGTTCCAGGGCCGGCTCGCGCTTCTGCGCCTTACTCTGCGTTCGCGCGGCGACAATCCAATAGATTACAAACACCGCCCAGGCGCCGTTGATGATCGCGGAAATGACTTCCTTCGCCGTCGAGAATCTCAAGATGCCGTCCATCGTCACAATTCTGGCTCCGCTGCCATCAAGGACGCAAGGGATCGTCGCAGCCATGAAATCTTCTCCCGGCGCGTGGCCAATTTGGCGCTTGCGGAAGATGCAGGGGATGCTTCAATCTGCCCGCCTATGAAGAAAACCGAAAAGAAGAAGCGCTGGGCCGATGCAACGATCGCGATTCACAGGGGCGAGGATAAATTTCACGTGGGCGCGCCCGTCGGAATCGAAATCTCGCGGACGGCGAACTTTACTTTCAAAAACACGGAAGAGATGAAGCGCTGGGCCGAGGGAAAAAGCTCGGCTTACATTTACACGCGCTACGGCAATCCGACACTTGCGATTGCGGAGACGAAGCTCGCGGCGCTCGAAGGAGCCGAAGCGGCGATCGTGACGGCTTCGGGAATGGCCGCGATTTCGAGTTCCCTGCTGGCGGTGCTGAAGGCCGGAGACGAAGTGATTTCGACGCGGCAAACCTACGGCGGGTCGTATCGCCTGATGCGCGACAACTTTCCGCGGTTCGGCATCGTGGTGCGGCACGTGGAAGCGGACCTTGTGGGAATCGAAAAGCTCGTGAATCCGCGGACGAAGGCGCTCTACATCGAAACGCCGACGAATCCGACGCTGCGGCTTGTGGATTTGAAAAAGGCGGTGGCGTTCGCGAAGGAGTGGGACCTCGTGTCGCTGATCGACAACACGTTTGCGACGCCGGTGCAGCAGAAGCCGATCGAGCTGGGATTCGACATCGTCGTGCACAGCGCCACGAAATATCTGGCGGGCCATTCCGACGTGATCGCGGGAGCGGCGGTCGGAAGCCATGCGCTGATCGACAAAGTGCGGCACAACATCATCAACCTCGGCGGCTCGATGGACCCCGAAGCGGCATTCCTGCTGATTCGCGGGATGAAGACGCTCGAAGTGCGCATGAAGCGCCAGTGCGAGACGGCCATGATCGTCGCGCGGTATCTCGAAAAGCACCCGAAGGTCGCGCGGGTGCATTATCCCGGCCTGGCGTCGCACCCGGACCATGGACTCGCAAAGCGGCAGATGCGCGGGTTCGGCGCGATGCTGGCGTTTGATTTGAAGGCAGGGCTTGCGGCGGCGCGGCGATTTTGCGACCGCGTACGGGTATTTCTGCTGGCGGCGAGCCTGGGCGGGGTTGAATCGCTCGTCGTCCTGCCGATTTATACTTCCCATTACAATATGTCGCTCGCGGAACTGCGCGCGGCAAGCGTCGGACCCGGAACCGTGCGCGTTTCGGTCGGGCTTGAAGATCCCGCCGACCTCATCGAAGATTTGCGCCAGGCACTCGCGTAACGCGAGGAAAGGAGGCGCACGTCCATGGTTTTTACTCCGCCGGACCTTTCGGCAAGGCCTCTTCGTTTCACTGTTGAGCGCGACATGATTGCGCCGCCCGCCACGTTGTTCCGGGCGTGGACGGAGCAATTCGACCGCTGGTTTGCAGCGCCGGGGTCGGTGCTGATGAAAGGCGAAGTCAACACGGCATTCTTTTTCGAAACACACTTCGAAGGACAGCGCCATCCGCACTATGGCCGCTTCCTCCGGCTCGAACGCGACCGTCTGGTGGAAATGACGTGGCTGACTGCCGCGACCAAGGGCGCGGAGACCGTGGTGACGGTTGAACTTACTCCGAAAGACCGCGGCACACACGTTCGGCTCACGCATGCGGGCTTTCCCGATGAAGAATCGCGCAAGCGCCATGAGGAGGCGTGGCCCATCGTCCTCGCGCACCTCGACAAGCGCATGACAGCTAGCCGGGATCAGTGACTGCGAGCACCTTGATCGTACACGTCACAAGTGCATCACTGACAAACCTTCGCACGCGAATTTGGGTCAAGTGCGCCAGGTCCGAGTCCTAGATGATCTTGAGGCTCTACCACTTTCAAGTCCCTGGCCGAATGGAGGACTATTTCATGACGGTAGAATCCCATGTGGCCATAGCCCTGCTCTCCTGAGAGAAAGGTTCCTGTGAACACGCCTGTGACATTTCCCATTTTCTTATGAAGCGCTTTGCTCAGCGATCTGGCTGCCTGGCGCGCTTCTCTTGAGTCGTCAAAAGTGACCCAAATGCGGTCTTTTTCAAAACAAGCCAGACAATACAAC
>JBAWGF010000146.1:0-5299 GCA_049592615.1 Candidatus Acidiferrales bacterium | reverse complement strand
GCTTGTCCGGAAACACGCGAATCCAAAGCTTTCCGCCGCGCTTGATGAAACGCGTAATCGCCACGCGCGCCGCTTCAATCTGCCGGTCGGTGATCCAGGCCGGCTCGAGCGCCTTGAGCCCGTATTCGCCAAACGCGAGCGAACCTCCGCGCCAGGCTTTTCCGGTGCGCCGGCCGCGCTGCTGCTTGCGGTACTTCACTTTCTTCGGCATCAACATGTTTGTTTGCCTGTTCCCCTAAACTTCGGTCACAACTCCGGGCTTCGAGCGCGACGGAATTTTCTCGCCCTGATAAATCCAGCACTTCACGCCAATCACGCCGTAAGTTGTCTGCGCCTCAGCCGTGCCGTAATCGATGTCCGCGCGCAACGTCTGCAGCGGCAGCCGCCCCTGCAGGTACCATTCTTTGCGCGCGATTTCCGCTCCGTTGAGCCGACCGGCTACGCGCACCTTGATTCCCTTGCATCCGAACCGCAGCGCCGAGTCCACCGCTTTGCGCATCGCGCGGCGGAACGCCACGCGTTTTTCGAGCTGCAGCGCGATCGATTCCGCGACGAGTTGCGCGTCGAGCTCCGGCCGGTGCACTTCCTGAATATCGATGTGCACTTCGCGCTTCGTGCGCTTCTGCACTTCGTTCTTGAGCTTGTCGATTTCCGAACCCTTGCGGCCGATGATGATGCCGGGACGGGCGGTATAGATCCTCACAACCAGCTTGTTCGCGGCGCGCTCCACGTCAATTCCGCTCACGCCGGCCGACCGCAGCCGGTCCTTGAGTTGCGCCCGCAGGGCGACGTCTTCGTGCAGCAGGTCGGCGTATTCGCGCTTCGCGAACCAGCGCGACTTCCACGCCTTGTTGTAGCCCAAGCGAAAACCGTATGGATGTGTTTTCTGCCCCAAACTCGCCTCCTACTTTTTCTTCTTTTTCGGCTGTCCCTGCTTCGTCCGCTTCTCAAGAGCCTTGCGAGCCTTCCGCACCGCTCCCTTGACGCCCTTCGACGCCTCGGCTTCGGCTGCCGCCGCTGCCACGCGGTCCGCCGCGGCGCGGTGATGTTCCGCCACTTCCACGATGATATGGCTCGTGCGCTTCACGTAACGGAAACCGCGGCCCATCGGAGCGGGACGCAATCGCTTCCATCGCGGCCCTTCGTTCACGAAGCATCGAGTAACGAAAAGCGCGTCCACATCGAGCGATTCGCCGGAGTCTTCCGCCTTGCGTTCGGCATTGGCGATCGCGCTGCGCAGCGTCTTTTCCACTTCTCGCGCCACTCGCTTCTTCGTAAACCGCAACGTATGCAGCGCATCTTCCGCGCGCTGCCCGCGAATCAGATCAATCACGAGCCGCGCCTTCTGCGGAGAAACGCGGATGAATCGCGCCTTCGCGATTCCGCCAATCTGTGCCGGTGCTTCCATTGCCGTCGCCATAGTTTATGCCTTGGGTGCCGGTGCAACTCCGCCGCCCGCCCCGCCTGCTCCGCCTGCCGGAGCTGCTGCCCCCGGAGGGGGAGCGCCCGCCGCCGCAGCCGCCCTTTCGAGCGCCGCCTTCACGGCGTGGCCTTTGAAACTCCGCGTCGGAGCGAATTCGCCGAGTTTGTGTCCCACCATCTGCTCGGTGATGTACACCGGAATAAATTTCCTTCCGTTGTGGACTGCGATCGTGTGTCCCACCATCTCGGGAAGAATCGTCGAGCGGCGCGACCACGTCTTCACGACCTTCTTTTCGTTCCGGGTATTCAGCGCTTCCACCTTTTCTCTCAGGTGGTCGTCGATGAACGGCCCCTTCTTGAGCGAACGCGGCATCGGTCTTCCTATTCCTCCACCCGGCGCAGCTTCACCCACTGCGCGCGGCGGACCTTGCGGAAACCTCGCACCGGACCGGGAACGCGGTGTGAGAGCGGGCAGAAGGGACAAACAAAGCGCGTCCCCTGTGCATTCGGTGTCTTCTCGACAATCACGGCCCAACCGGCCCGGCACAACCGATACGTTATCTGGGGTGGGGGCACGAGCTTCGAGACGGTCTTCACCACCGGCTTCGCAGCACGCCGCGGAGCTGCTTTCCGCGTTCGCGCCGCTCGCCGCGGTGCACGTCGAGATGTTCGTGTGGCTGTCATATGGTTGCTCTCTATTCCCCGCCGCGCCGGGTTCATTTTTCTGCTACTCCGAACTTACGGCTTTCGCCGCTCTACGATCATCCGGGAGCTCTTACGCTTCTTTCGCGTCTTCGCGCCCAGAGTTGGAAAACCCCATGGGGTCTGCGGGTGGTTGCCCTTCACGCGGCCTTCACCGCCGCCGTGCGGGTGATCCACCGGGTTCATGGCCACGCCGCGCACCGTAGGACGCTTGCCGTGCCAGCGCGTGCGACCCGCTTTCCCGTACGTCACATTTTCGTGATCCAAATTGCCGAGCTGGCCGACCGTGGCCATGCACTCCACGCTGAACTTTCTCACTTCACCCGAAGGCAGCTTCACCAGAGCGAAAGCACCCTCTTTGCTCAGCAGCTGCGCCGCTCCGCCCGCCGCGCGGACCACTTGTCCGCCCTTGCCGGGAAAGAGTTCGAGGTTGTGCACCATCGTTCCGGGCGGGATGTTTCGGATCGGAAGCGCGTTGCCCGGAAGAATGTCTGCGCCCTCGCCGTTCTGCACCGTCGCGCCGACTTCGAGGCCGATTGGATGCAGAATGTAACGCTTCTCACCGTCCGCGTAATGCAACAGCGCAATTCGCGAAGAGCGATTCGGATCGTATTCGATTGCGGCAACCTTCGCCGGGATTCCGACTTTGTCGCGGCGAAAATCGATGGAGCGGTATCGCCTTGCATTGCCGCCACCGCGATGCCACGACGTGATTTCGCCGTGCGAGTTGCGCCCGCCCGAGCGCTTCTTCGACTCGGTCAGCGACTTTTCAGGTGTTTGCTTCGTCAACTCGCTCTTGTCGAGCATGGTGAGGAAGCGCCGTGAGGGCGTGTACGGTTTAAATGTTTTGAGTGCCATTGTTGCCTCTTACCAACCCTTACAAATTCTCCGCGTACTCGATCATTTTCTCGCCTTCAGCGAGCTTCACATATGCCTTCTTCCAGTCGCGCCGGTAACCTTCAGCGCGCCCCCGCCGGCGGAATTTCCCGTGAAAATTAGCGGTGCGCACGCGATCCACTTTCACCTTGAAAACGCGCTGCACTGCTTCCTTGATCTCCGTCTTCGTGGCGTCCGCGGCGACTTCGAACACGACCGTGTGCTGCGTCTCTTTTACACCGAGACCCTTCTCGGTAATGATCGGCCGCCGGATAACCTGATAGAGCCTCGTCGCCATCGCTTATTCCTTCTTCGCCTTGGGTTTTGCCTTCGGCTTCTCTTTCTTCTCGCCCGCGGGCTTTTTTGCCGCTTTCGCCGCAGCTTCCGCTTTTGCTGGAGCCTTTGCTGCCGACGGCTTTTCTGCCGCTTTCCCGGGCGCTTCCTTTTTCGCTGCTACGCGCGGAGCCGGCTCGATCTGCACGGGCGGCTCGCCGGGTCGCGTCGCCGAAAGCGAACGGCTCAATTTCACAGCCGCTTCGCGCGAGAGCATCAGGAGCTCGTGTCGCAGCAAATCGTAAGGCTCGAGCGCAGTCGCCGGAACCAGCGTCACGCCATCCAGGTTGCGGCTGGCGCGTTCCAGATTCAGATTCGCGCCGTTTTCAACCAGCAAAATCGTGCGCGTATCCCCGTCGAGCTTCGTGAGCGCTTGCCGGAACGGCTTCGTCTTGTGCGACTCGAGCTTCCAGCCGTCCACAATCGTCAGCTTCTGCTCCGCAAATTTCGCGGAAAGCGCCGAGCGCAGCGCGCCCAAAATCATCTTCTTCGGCAGCGAATAATCGTAGCTTCGCGGCACCGGGCCGTGCACCGTGCCGCCGTGGCGCCACAGTGGTGAACGAATCGAGCCGATTCGAGCGCGGCCGGTTCCCTTCTGCCGCCAGAGCTTCTTGCCCGAACCGCTGACTTCGCTCTTATCCTTCGTTTTATGCGTCCCGGCGCGTTCACCCGCGAGATAGTGCCGCACGGTTTCGTGCAGCAGGTGCGGATTCACCTTCGCCGCAAACACATCGTCAGCGAGTTCGATCTTGCCGACCGTCTTTCCTTCGAGATTCTTTACGTCCACAACGGGCATCGTCGTCTCTTTATCGGGCCGGTCTGGCCTCGTGAATCAGTTCTTTTCTAGCGAGCCGCCTTTGTCTTGCGAATAAAAATATAACTGCCTTGCGGGCCGGGCACTGCTCCGCGCACGAGCAAAAGGTTTTCTTCCGAATCCACCCTCACGACGCGCAGGTTCTTCGACGTCTTGCGCTCGTGCCCCATGTGTCCCGGAAAATGCTGCCCGGGCCAGACTCGCGACGGAAACGAACTCCCGCCGATGCTGCCCGGCGCGCGATGAAACATCGAGCCGTGGCTCGCCTCGCCGCCGCGGTAGTGCCAGCGTTTTACGCCGCCCTGAAATCCCTTGCCCTTGCTGATGCCGGTGACGTCAACGTATTCGCCCACCTTGAATCCTTCGACCAGGACGCGGTCGCCCGCCTTCGATTCGTCCTTCGAATCCTCGATCCGGATTTCGCGGACGTAACGCATCGAAGCCACGCCGGCCTTCTTGAAATGTCCGGTCAAGGCCTTCGTCACGCGCTGCGGCTTGATGAATTCCACCAGGCCGAGCTGCACCGCATCGTAGCCGTCGTTGTCTTTCGTTCGCCGCTGCACCACGACGCACGGCCCCGCTTGCAAAACGGTGCATGGCACCGCCGTGCCGTCTTCCGCAAAGATCTGCGTCATTCCCAGCTTGATTCCGAGTATGCCGTTCACTCCCATTTCAGTCGCTCTTCTCCGCTACTTGGTTGTGTGTTCCCGCCCGAAGGCTTTGATTTCAACGTCCACGCCCGGCGGCAAATCGAGCTTCATCAGCGCGTCCACCGTATCGGGCGTCGGCTCGAGGATGTCGATCAGCCGCTTGTGTGTGCGCATTTCAAATTGCTCGCGCGATTTCTTGTCCACGTGCGGCGACCGCAACACTGTCCAGCGGTTGATCACCGTCGGCAGAGGAATGGGTCCGGCTACATCCGCGCCGGTTCGCTTCGCCGTATCGACAATCTCTTTCGTGGATTGATCGAGAATGCGGTGGTCGTACGCCTTCAAACGAATCCGAATTTTTTCTCCGTTGGCCATGTTTACTCGATGATCTCAACGACGGCGCCGGCGCCGACCGTGTGGCCGCCTTCGCGAATCGCGAATCGCAGCCCTTTCTCCAATGCGACCGGCGTGATCAAACTCACTTCGCACGACACGTTGTCTC
>JBAWGF010000145.1:0-3206 GCA_049592615.1 Candidatus Acidiferrales bacterium | reverse complement strand
ATGATGGACTCGCGCGCGCAGGGCGAAAGCGGCGGCGATATGGCCACTTTCGGCTGGAAGGAACGCTACGACACCGTTGCCATCGTAGATGCGCTCTACGCGAGTGAAAAGGTGGACCATCTCTACGCGCTCGGCGTCTCGATGGGTGCGGCCATCGCTCTGCAATCCGCCGCGGTCGAGCCGCGGATCGAAGCCGTTTCCGCGGAAGACCCGTTCGCCAACCTGCGCGAGGTGAGTTACGACTATGCGGGCCTTCACGCCGGCGCGTGGCTCGGGAAAAGTCTGTTTCGTCCTGCGCCGATGATGGCCATGCACTCGGTGGAAAAAGAAGGCGGATTCAAACCCGAAGACGCGTCCCCCGAGAAGGCCGTCGCGGAGCGGGCGTTCCCCGTCCTTTTGATTTGCGGCACGCGCGACCACACAATTCCCTGCCGCCATGCGGAACGAATTTACAAAGCCGCGCGCGGCCCGAAAGAGTTGTGGGTCGTCCCGGGCGCCGAACACGCCTCCGCCCTCGGCCGCGATCCCGGGGAATACGAGGCCCGCGTCGTGAGCCTGTTCGAAAAGTCCTCGAGAAAACCGTGATGCCGGGGCGGCGAAAAAACAAAAAAGCCGGGAAAGAAAAATCTGCGCCGAAGCGGCGGACGAAGCGCGAAGCCGAAGCGCAGCCGGACGGAGCCGCTCCGGACGAAATACAGAAGCAAGCTTCTGCGGGCGCGATCCGCGAAATTCTGAGCAACATGTTTGGCGATGCCGCGGAAGATTTGGTGAAGAGTCTGGAAGAAACCAATCAGCTCACGCTCGAGGAACGTCTTCGCATGAAGGAAATTTTCAGCGGGAGAATTGCGGCAACCGTAAAACGGGCGGCCGGAAAGAAAAAGTAAGCGGCGGGGAGCGCTCCGCCTTCGGGCTCGGTCAGACGACCTTCAATACTAAAATCACGCGGTCATCTTCATGCGTGCCGCCGCGCGAAAAGAGATCCACTTCGGTCAGGACGGACTTAACGATCTCCGCCGCGGGCAGGGCGCGTTCCTTGGCCACAAGATCCACCAGCCGTTGCTGCCCGAATTCCTCCGACTCCCGGTCCATCGCTTCCGTGATTCCGTCCGTGCAGGCCACTATGATGTCGCCGGGCCCGAGCTGAACGTGGCCGCGATCGAAATGCTGGCTCGGAAAGAGTCCCACCACCATCCCTCCTTCGCGCAGATAATCAACCTCGCCGTTCGCGCGCACTACTGCCGGCGGCACGTGCCCCGCGTTGACGTAATGAAATGTCCGGCGCGGCTGATCGAGCAGCCCGATGAACATGGTCATGTATTTTTGCCCGCGCGTGTCCGTCAGGATCATATCGTTGAGCGATTCGACGAGGCGTTCCAGTGAATGCAGGTGCGCGAGCAAGGCGTGCAGCGTAGCCTGAAGATTCGCCATCACCATCGCCGAGCCGACGCCCTTTCCTTCTACGTCCGCCACCACCGTGAGCATCGTATCGGGCGCGAGCTGGATGAAATCATAGTAGTCGCCGCCGCATTCGAGTGACGGCCGGTGCGAAACCGCGATGTCGAATCCCTCGAGCTGCGGCGGCCGCTCGGGAAGCAATCCAACCTGAATGCTCCGCGCGAGCGCGAGGTCACGCTCCATGCGCTGCTTGGCCACCATTTCCCGGTGGAGCTGCGCGTTTTCGAGCGCCAGCGCGACGTGGTCCGAGATGTTACGGAGCATCGTCGCGTCGCCCTGCGTGAACGGACCTGTTTTTTTATTCAAAAGTTGCAGGACGCCGATCGTCTGGCCGTCCTTGTTCCGGATGGGAAGGCAGAGAAGCGAGCGCGTGCGGAAGCCGAGGCGCAAATCCACTTCGGACTCGAAGCGCGGGTCGGCGTACGCGTCCGCGAGATTTACGACCTCGCCGTTCTGCGCCACCCATCCCGCAATTCCCCGCGTGACCGGCAGCCGAATTTCGAGCTGGTCGAGTCCGATTCCCACGAGCGACCAGATTTCGTTCCGCTCGTGATCCATCAGGAATACGGTGCCCCGCTCCGCGCCCGTCTGCCGCGTCGTCAGTTGAAGAATGATATTCAGCAGCTCGGCAAGGTCCAGCGTCGAATTCAGGCTTTTCGTGGCCTCGACGACGGTTGAAAGCTCGATCACCGCATGGCGCCGTTCGCTGCTCTCGAGCGCGACTTCGGCAAACCGCCGGAAAAGTTCCAGCCACCCGCGGGTCTTTTGATCGAGCTTACCCTTCGGACGCGTCTCGAGAACTCCCAGCGGAGTGATGCCGCGCCCGAGCGGCCAGGTTTGGCACTCCCCGTTGGTTCCGGGGATGTGTTTGCCTCGCAGGATTTGATCCACCACGGAGGGATTCGCCGCCGGCATGTCGCCGCTTTCCTCCCACACCATCGGCGTCCCGTTCACGATGCGCCAGATGCGCGCGCCCTCGAGACAGTCGGTCGTCGTCAGCACGCGCACCATTTGCTCCACGAGTTCTCCCGGCTCCACCTCGGGATTCAGCGTCGCGACAACTTTTTCGAGGATTTCAAGCGATGAAGCGCCGGCGCTTCGAGCGCTGGTGCTTCGGCGGGCCGGCTTCCGCTTCATGACAGATTTCCCTTGTACTGGATCGTGAGAATCGTAATGTCGTCCGACTGCGGCGCGCCTTCCGTGAAGGCTCTCATCCCTTCGCGGATCGCATCGCCCAGCTCGTCCACGGTATTTCCCTTGAAGCTTTCAATGATTTGCCGCAGCCGCGCTTCTTCGAACAATTCATTGCGCTGATTGCAGGCTTCCGAAACACCGTCCGTATAGATCACCAGGAAATCGCCCGGATCGAGATTCACGCGGGCACTTTGATACTCTGCTTCGGAAAACATTCCAACCGGAAAATTCGCCGACCCCAGCCCTTCGAGGCCTCCCTTGTGGCGCAGCAGCAGCGGCGGGACGTGCCCCGCGTTGACGTACTCGAAGCGCCCCAGCTTGTCGAGAATTCCGTAGAACACCGTCGCGTACCGGTCTTCCCCGCTGCGTTCGCAGAGATACTGATTCACGCGCGAAAAAATTCCGGCCAGCGCAATATCCATCGCTGCGGTGGTGAAGAAAACGCCTTGCAGAAGCGTCGCGAGCAGCGCCGCCGAAACTCCCTTTCCGGAAACGTCGCCCACGAAAAACCCGTGGCGCCCGCCGCCCAGTTCGATCACGTCGAAGCAATCCCCGCC
>JBAWGF010000144.1:0-2291 GCA_049592615.1 Candidatus Acidiferrales bacterium | reverse complement strand
ACGTTGCCCATATCCACGATCAGACCCGCAAGCATCACAAAAAACGTCGGACGGAACCCAAACTCTTCGCGGATCAGGTCCGATAGCCCTTTGCCCGTGACCACGCCCATGCGCGCGCACATCTCTTCGGTGACGTAGAGCGCAATCGTCATCGGGATCAGCGACCACAGCATCGCGTAGCCGTACATGGCTCCGGCCTGCGAGTATACGGAGATTCCGCCGGCGTCGTTGTCCACGTTCGACGTGATCACGCCGGGCCCCATCACGGCCAGAAACAGCAGCAGCCGGCGGCGCCAGTGCCGCGTCCTGCGGCTCCAGTCTTCGAAGCGGACGCGCCAAGGCTCGATCCAGTCAGGGATCAATTTCCAGCGCGTCAGGCGCCGGCCGTTGTCGGCGGCAGGCTTGACCTCTTCGGGTTGTTGCCGATCGCTCACTTCGCGAGCATCCTTCCGGGTTTAACGGCGCAAGCGCGTAACGACATCGTCCACGGCGATCGCGCCGATCGGCCGGCCGTCCAAATCCACCACGCAGAGGCTGCGCAAGTTGTATTTGTCGAACAGTTCGAAAACCTCCTTGTCCGACGCATCGGGCTGGACGGAGAGAAGCGGTTCCGACTTCAAAGTGCCGGCGGCCTCGCCCGCCGAGGAAAGCGTGAGGCGCGCCAAGGCCACCGCACCCGAAAATTTTGCGTCCGAGTCAATGAGGAAAACCGTGTCGAGCTGTTCCAGATTGAGGTCCTTCGCGCGAATCCAGTCAATCACCTCCTCGCGCGTAGCGGCTTCGCCAACGTAGACGAAGTCCGTGTTCATGAATCCGCCGGCTGTGGAGTCCTCGAACCGCAACAACTCGCGGACCTCGCGGGCCTCCTCGCCGGGCATTTCGTCCAACACTTCACGCGAAGCCTCCGGGGTGAGTCCCGCCAGGACGTCTGCCGCCTGGTCTGGGTCCATTTCCTCCAGGATTTCAGCGGCTCTTTCAGGGTCAAGGTTTTCGACAATCTGCGTCGTGAGCCGCTTGTCCAGTTCGGCCAGGGCTTCGGCCGCGGTCTCTTCGTCGAGCGAGGCGATGATGGATTGCCGCTCGGCCGGGGAAAGTTGCTCCATGATGTCGGCCAGATCGGCCGGATGCATTTTCTCCAGCTTCTTGTGGGTGATGCGCAGCTTGACGCGGCGCAGCGGGTCCGGCTCGATCAGGTTTACGAACTCCCAGCGAATGGTCCGCGTGGGCAGCTTGGCTTGCAGCCTGCGGATCACACCCGGCGGCGCGATGCCCTGAAGCAAGCGGCGAGCCGCGCCGGTCAGGCCGACATCCACGTCGGTGACGCGCAACTCGACCGTGCCGTCCGTGCGTTGCTCGGAGATATCAATGTCATTCACGCGGACGACCTTGCGGCCCTGGGTGTCAATGATCTGCTGGTCCAGGAGATCTTTTCGAACCGCCAGCCAGCCCTCGTTCGGATGGTAATGCTCCAGCTCTTTCTCTTCCACGTTGAGTTTGATGACGCCCGGCGCGACGAACCGGATGTGGTCGTGTCGCGCCTGCAATGGCAGGTACTTGCCGCGACCCAGGAGCACATGCGAGATCCGGTTCGGCTGGTCCGCCGGCTCGATGAATAGCTCGGTGATCTTGCCGACAAAGTTGCCGGCCTTGTCGTAGGCCTCCCCGCCTAGAAGTTCCGTGGCGTGCAACATATTGCCCTCCCCTGCCGCCCATTGACCGGCTGAGCCCACCAACTCACTTCGGCTGATCATCCAAACGACCTGAGGCGAAACACGAGCTTCGAACCTCAAGACCCTCGCCTAAAAGCGCCTGAAGACAAAAAAAACCCGGCCAAGAACGAGACGGCCGCGGGTGAAGGCAGAATGCGCGCAATTACCCGAGCCGGCTCATGCTCCTTTCCCCTGCGCGACCGCAGAGCATCCCCGCCCCGCTTAACTCAGACCGACAGATATGCTCGAGAACCACGACGCGTCTACTCGGAAAAGGTCCTTGCTCTGTCAAATCAGTCATGGATGCCGAAAAAAATCGCAACTCGACTAGTTAAACGGAGAAGAAAATTTTGTCAAGAAAAGAGTGCGTCTCCGGGCAATTATTTTTTATTTTTGGAAAAGCATGTCTGATGGAGGCAGGCCCCGTCGGCGGCATTCGGCCAGATAGAGGCCGCCATAGGTCTGGGTGATGTAGTCCGAGGACGAAAAGCCAAGTTGGGCGGCCCCACGGTCAATGTCGGCGGGAGCGCCTTCGAGCTCAAGGTATGCGCCGATGGGAGTCTCGTCGAGCACGACCTTGAG
>JBAWGF010000143.1:0-7048 GCA_049592615.1 Candidatus Acidiferrales bacterium | reverse complement strand
ACAGAATCCGGCTTACAGGCTCATCCGCCAATTCTAATTGTGCTGCTGGCTCCACGCGTGCGTTCGCGGAATCCACCGCGGAACATTCCGGCAGTATTTTTCATAATCAGCGCCAAATTTCATTCGCAGAGTTGGCTCCTCGTAAAGGCGTACAAACAGGGCAACTCCCACCACTGCCACGAGCGCTACTGTGAGTGCTGCCTGGCTCGCCCGCCCAAAGATCACCCACAGACTCAACCAGCCGACAAAAAACCCCACATACATCGGATTCCGCACATATCGGTAGAATCCGACCACCACGAGCCTCTGCGGCGGAACAAACGGCGCAGGCGTTCCGTGCCCTGTCGCGCCGAAATCCCAGATGCACCTGATCGCCACAGCAAAACCCAACACGGATGGCACGGCCGCAATCCAGCGCCAGCGCGCCGCACCAGCCAAGTCAAGTTGAAAGCCCAACCACGGCGGCAGCAACCAAAACCACAACGCGAGGAATGCTGCACCCACGGCCAGCGAAGCGAATGCTGTCAGCCAATTCGTGCGACGAGTCGTATCTGATGAAGCCCCAGGCAGTCCGGTCGTCATGAGCAGCACCCCAAGGGACAATTTGAAACCATAGTACAATACAAACAACAACGGCAATCCATTACAAAAGCAACCAAACAAGGATTCCTTGGTATATCAATCGTGGCAATGTTACTTTCCCGGTCGCATCCATAACGTATTCGTGAGGTCGCTGATGTTCGGAAAGGGTTTTTGCAAGCGCGCGTTCAGTATTCTTATTATTTTGATTTGCGTCGCGGGTTCTGTTCCAGCGCAGACTGCGCATCCGGCTGCTTCCTTGTCATCGCAACAAGCGGCGGCGCCGCAAGCGCCCCAGACCGCAACTGCGCCGTCGCAGGCGGATATCCTGCGCGGAGTGTACGGGCCGTATCGCGCGAACAACGATCTGCTCTACTACCATCTCGACATCCGCGTTGATCCGGAGAAGAAATTCATCGGCGGGAAGAACACGATCCGCTTCAAAATGCTGAAGGACGACACTCGAATCCAGTTGGAATTGACCACCGCGCTCAACATCGACAAGATTCTCCTGGGGGCGACCCCACTCAAGTACGACCGCGAATTCGACACCGTCTTCGTGGATTTCCCCGAAACGCTCCGCGCCGGCCGCGTCTATTCGATTGATTTTTACTACTCAGGGAATCCGCCGGAAACGGGCCGATTCGGCGGCATCACGTTCAAGAAAGATCCAGCCGGGCGTCCCTGGATTAATACGGCGTGCGAGGAGAGCGGCGCGAGCGTGTGGTGGCCCAACAAGGACCAGTGGCGCGATGAAGTCGAGAGCATGGAAATCAGCGTGTCCGTTCCGAACGATCTCGTGGACGTTTCGAACGGAAAGTTCATGGGCAAGACCGACCTCGGCGACGGCTACACGCGCTGGGACTGGTTCGTGCACTATCCCATCAACAACTACGATGTGTCTCTGAACATCGGCAATTATCAGCACTTCTCCGATAAATTCGGCAGCCTGCCGCTTGACTTCTACGTTCTGCCCGAAGATCTCGACAAAGCCAAGAAGCAATTCGTGCAGGCGAAGGGAATGATTGAGGCGTTCCAACATTATTTCGGCGAGTATCCGTTCAAGAAGGATGGCTACAAGTTGATCGAAGTGCCTTATTCCGGCATGGAACATCAGAGTGCGGTCACTTACGGAAACCACTTCGCCAACGGCTACCTCGAACGCGACTGGACCGGCACGGGCATCAGCCTGAAGTTCGACTTCATCATCATTCACGAGAGCGGGCACGAGTGGTTCGGCAACAGCATCACGGCGGCCGACCGGTCCGACATGTGGATTCACGAAGGATGGACCACTTATCTGGAATGCCTTTACGTCGAATACATGTACGGGCACGACGACTACATGAAGTACGTCAACGCTTATAAATCGAAAGTGAAGAATCAGCACCCGATCATCGCCGAGCGCAGCGTCAACGCAACCCCGCCTCAGGATATGTACTTTAAGGGCGCGCTCTTTCTCCACACGCTGCGCAGCGTGATCAATGACGATTCCCGCTGGTGGAAGCTGCTCCACGAGCTTTATCAGCACTTCAAGTACAAGAACATCATGACCGAGGACATCGTGGAGTTCTTCAACCAGAAGACGGGAATGGATCTGACGCCGGTCTTCAACCAGTATCTTCGACACACGGCGATCCCGGCGCTCGAATTGAAATTCGACGAAGCCGGTGACACTGTGTCTTATCGGTGGAAAGCAGATGAGCCGGACTTCGCCATGCCGGTGCGCGTAGGAAAGAAGGCCAACTGGCAGATGATCCAACCGACGACGGAATGGAAGACGATGCCGACTTCGCTCAAGAAGGAAGAGTTCAACGTGGCGACGGATTTGTACTACATCAACGTCTCAAAGCAATAGGCGCGAAAGGCATAATTAGCCTGTCTATGTGTTTGAATCCAAATGGCTTGGTTGTTTGCAATACTAGCGGCCAATCAGGCGTGCAAGCTTCCGTCGCCTATATTTACTTCTCCACAGTTCGCCTTTCGATTCTCATAGTGGTTACTTTTCCAGCATTCACGGAGTTCGGTGAATTGACACCTCATTTCCCCCCTTCCATGATGGTTGCAGCGAATTAGTCCCAAATTTCTTGGGGTTCCGTAGAACAAAATGTCAAAGCTACGCGGCCAACCTGTCCCCCGAGGAGTCGTCACACGCTGCGTCGTGTGCTTCGCGTTGGCTGCCATTGTTGCACTGGTTTTCGCTCCGCGTCTGGGTGCGCAAACGGATTCGTCCGGCGAGCCGTACGACGTGAAGCCTGTTCCGATTCTCAGCGCGGGGATGGGATTCATCACGCCTTTTGAAGGAGGCCAGCCACACCTCGAACCACTGGTGGCGCCGGTTGTGCTCGTTCCCATCGGACGGCACTGGCTGGCTGAAGCGCGCGCGACATTCGAATCTGATCTGGTTCAACCGCCGGGCGGCTCTGCATTTCGCGGCGAAGTCGAAAAGGAAGTGGACTACGCGCAGCTGGACTACATCGCAAGCCGTTACGCGACCGTGACCGTCGGGAGGTACCTCACGCCGTTTGGTGTTTACAACGAGAGGTTGTACCCGGTTTGGATTCGCGATCTGCAATCCGACCCGCTGATCCTGCCGATTGCAACGGGACCGAGTGGCGCCGGGACCGGGGCGATGGTTCGCGGCGGCTTTTCGGCCAGCACTGACATCAATCTCAATTACGCGGCTTATTTTTCCACGGTGGTTACCAATGAAACGATGAGTTCGAATCGCTTCGCCGGCGGCCGCATCGGAATTTATCTGCCGAAGCAACGTCTCGAGGTCGGTGGATCTTTTCAACATTTATTGCAGGACGAGCGCTCGAATTCCTTTGGATTTCATTTCGCCTGGCAGCCGGCGCCGATACCTCTCGATTTGCGCGCCGAATACGCGAGGTCCGCTAACGGCAGCGGCTACTGGATCGAATCCGCTTACCGCCTGACCCAGGTCCCGGTGTGGCAAAACGTATTGGGGAAAGTGCAGATCGTCGGCCGGATGCAGCAATTCTTCACAGGCGAGCTGTCGAACGATGATTTGCCGGGAGTGAATACGCGACTCTTCGAGTTTGGGCTGAACTACTACTTTCGCTACGACCTGAGATTCGTGAGCAGCTATGGCCGGCAATTTTCCTCGGACGGAAACGAGAACGTCTGGACGGTCGGAATGACGTATCGCTTTGTTCTGCCGCTCGGACGCGGGGAGGCGAATTGATGTCAGCTCGGCGCATTCTCGTCAGTCTGTGCATCATGACTCTGGCCGCAGCGATTTGGGCCGGCGCGCAAGAACAGGCGAGCAACACCAAACCGTCCGCGCCAGCGGGCTCTGAATCGCGCGCGACTGCCTCTCACGCTGCGGCGCCCGTTCGGGCCGACGCATCCGCTCGAATTGAGGGAGAAAAGAGATTCAAGTCGAATTGCGGGCGCTGCCATATGGCTCCGCCGAAATTTCCGCCACGCATAATGGCGACGATTGTGCGCCACATGAGAGTCCGCGCGACCATTACGGATGAGGATACGCGTTTAATCTTGAAATACATGACGGAATAGAAATGCCACGATTCTCGCTCCATTGCCGGATTGCCCGAGCTGCAGGCCGATCGGCCGCGATAGGAATCGCCGCCTTCTGCTTGGTTGTAGTCCAACTCGTCGCGCGTGGGCAGGCGCAAGTCGAGAAGCCGCAGCGCGTGATCGAAATAATTGCGGGGCATGACAGCCGTTTTCGAATTCCTGGGGAAGAAAAACCCGTCATCAGGGCCATGGCGGGAGAAGAACTTCGGCTGCGCATCACGGCAATCAAGGCGAAGACTCACAACAGAGATGGGGCAATACACGGTTTCACGTTGTTGCGTGCTTCGGATCGGTCGCCGGTCCCCGGCTGGGACTTCCTGTTGAAGCCCGGAGTGCAGGAATTCACCGTCACGGCTCCCGCGGAACCGGGGGAATACGAAGTGGTTTGTACCGTCATCTGCAGTGTGAACCATGAAGGAATGAACATGAAGTTTGTGGTATCGCCGGGCGGAAATTGATTTCACGATTTGAGATTTTGCGAAAGATAAGGAATAACATGCGGCAGACAAGACAAATCCTTTTGTATCTTGCAAGCCTCCTGCTGCTCTGCGTTCTGGCTCGGGGCTCGAGTGGCGCAGGTGATGAAGTTTTCAAGGGTGAGATTGCAGACTCGCAATGCGCGATGAACGTTCATTCGCTGAGTCAATCGCACAAGGAGATGCTGGAGGGAAAATCGGTCGGGACGTCGCCCGGCGACTGCGTCTGGTTTTGCGTTAAGCAGCGTGGCGGCCGGTTTGTTCTTCAGAATAAAAACAAGGTATTCAAGCTTGATGATCAAAACATCGACCGAGAATTCGCCGGACAGAAGGTCCTCATCACCGGCACGCTGGACAAGAAAACCAACACGATACATGTTCACAGCATCAAACTCGAATCCGAGGCAACGAAAACGTCCGTCCGCTCCAACTAGCTGAAAATGGAGGTTCGTCGGCCCCCGACGGAATCCGTCTCGGAAGTACTTCTCCAATCATCCTTGCGAAGATATGTTGACACCGGGTAACGAGTTCACATAAGTTGTTTTGCGCCAGCCGACTCAAAGAGCTTGACTGAGACAATGCGAAAGACATCATTCACGTTCGCCTTTACGTTCCGCTTCCCGTATCGGGGGGAGCGGCCGGGCGACGCGCGCATGATGCAAGGGCAATACAAAAGCTAGACAGCGCGAAAACTTCCCGGTAACCGGCCGCGATCCCCAGATGGGTTTCGCGGTTTTTGTTTTTGAGCGCTAATCTGGAAACGAAGGAGGGCCGAACCGTGAAAGGACTCAACGACTGGCGCGCCGAAATCGACAGGATCGATGCCGAGCTACTGCGACTGCTGAGCCGCCGCGCGAGGGTCGCCGTCGCGCTCGGCAGGCTGAAGCGAAATTCGGGGCTTCCGTTTCGTTCGCCGTCGCGCGAACGCCGTGTCCTGGAGCGCTTGATCCATGTGAATCGCGGTCCACTCGACGACCGATCCGTTGAAAGGCTTTTCCGGCTCGTGATCCGGGAAACGCGCCGGATTCAGGAGAATGGCGATGCATAAGCCGATCCTGATGCAAGGAGGCCGACGATGAGTGGTTCGGGACCATCTCCGAGGGTGGCATTTCAAGGCGCGCGCGGCGCCTTCAGCGAAGAAGCAGCGATCAAACTCTTGGGAGAAAGGATTGAGCTTGTCCCGCGCCCCACTTTTGACGCTCTTTACACCGCCATCCAGGACGGAAGCGCGGACTTCATACTCGCTCCGATCGAGAACAGTCTCGCCGGCTCGATTCATCGGTCGTTCGATCTCCTCCTTGAAAGCAATCTTTACATTCATGCCGAAGTCGTGATCCCGATCGCACTTCATCTAATCGGGGTTCCCGGTGCTTCGATCGAAAAAATCTTGCAAGTGGAATCACATGCTGTTGCGCTCGCGCAATGCGAGCGATTCTTCACGAGCCATCGCGGGATCAAGCGCGTCGCCACCGACGATACGGCGGGCGGTGTTCGCGACGTGATCCAAAGCGGCGATCCCGCAAGAGCCGCCATCGCCGGACGCCGCGCCGCGCAGGTTTACGGCGGGAGCATCCTGATGGAGCACCTCGAAGATCATCGCGAGAATCACACACGCTTCCTTCTTCTCTCGCCGTCCGAAGCCGGCGGAAAGGATGCCGACAAACTCTCCCTCGTCGTTCTTCTCGCGCATCGTCCAGGTACTCTCCACGACATGCTGGGAGTTTTCGCCTGGCGCGACATCAATCTGCTCAAGATCGAAAGCCGCCCGATCCCCGGCCGCCCCTGGCAATACCGATTCTTCTTGGATCTACAGGCGTCCGCCACCGACCCGCGCACGATCGGCGCTCTCGCCGAACTCAAGAATTTTGTGGACGAAGTAAAAGTTCTCGGCTGCTATCCGCAAGCCCAGGCCACGCCGGCCGAAATATCCAAGAGCGCAACGGGAGACAAACGATGATCGTCAACATGTCCTCATCCGCAACCGGAGGGCAAATCCAGCTCATCGTCGACCGGAACGCGCTTTGTCGGACGCGCAACAGTCGCTCGGCCGTGGTGAAGAAAACCAGATTCGCCGGATAGTGGTACAGCGAGTTGCAGACGCAGCCCTTGTCAATGACGAGCGGGCGCATCCGTTCGCGCTTCGCTTCGATCGCGCAGGCCAGCCCCATCGGGTCGACGCCGATGCAGATGACGTCGTAAGAATTGCTCATCTCAGCAGTGTGCCCTCATGCGTGTCGTGAATTCAACTCGCCTTTTCGACATGTCTTTCGTAGCGGCGACCTTCAGGTCGCCAGCATTTGTCGTCGGCATTTCGCGCTGGTCGCGCCGCGTTCCCTGGCCCCACGACGGCCGGGGCGCATCATGGCGCGAAAGGTACACGTCTTGCCGACGTGCCCTAACGGCGGGGATAAATCCCCGCCCTTCGAAAA
>JBAWGF010000142.1:0-8276 GCA_049592615.1 Candidatus Acidiferrales bacterium | reverse complement strand
GAAAACTTTGTGGAAAAGGCGCCTCGCAAATCAGAAAGCCCTCGCGAACACAATGGGTTACTCCTCTTTGCACAAGTTTTGTGCAGTTTCAGCGTGGCAAATGAAAATTCGCAGGGATCTTCTTGCTCTCTATTCATTTCCCAACTTGGAATTCAGAAAATGAAAAGCGTATCACTCGATTCGAAACGAGGAGACGCCAGAAGAAATACCTAGTACCACTTCGTGGGAGGCTCGAGTTTTATTTCGACGATTGCTTCGTCCTTATCTATGTCAAACCACTTGCCGTACGTGTGCCAACCCTTTGCGATCACTTGAATCAAGATTTTCCCGCGTGGTAATTCCGGAGTCTTCACAGAACCATCCTGGTTCGTTTTGAAATCCAATTCGGTCAGTTTATCCTTATGGAACAAACCTCCCGGAGTGTTGTAGCGGACATATACCGCTGCGTTCCCCACCGGCTTGTCGTCTTTGGTCATGACCTGAATCCGCAGCTTTGTCGTCAACGAGTCGGAAGATTTCGAATCGGAAGGCTTTTTATCCTGCGAATTGGATTTGTCCGGCGCACTGGACCTGTCCGCCGTTGCGGACTTATCCTGCGTGTTCGATTGGTCCTTCTTCGCGTCTTGCCCAAAACTGATCCCCGCGCACAGCATGCCTACTGCAAATATGGCTGCCATTCTCTGCCCATGAACAAATAGACCGAAATGGGTTGACCCAATCATTCTTCTTCTTTTACAGCAATCGAAGGCGGCCCACAAGCCCTCTGCCATTGGATGTCTTGATTGGGAGCATGAGAAGCGAAAGCAAAGGAGTTAACGACGCCGGATGAATATCAGTGCGAGCAAGCCAAACGCGGCACCTGGAATTGCCTCCTGCGGCGCATCTTGGCGCGCCGGTTGTAACGTTCTCGCCCATCTGGCGTATGATTGATTTTCGCAGTTTATGTTATGGGCCACCGGGTATTTCTTGCCGCGAATCGCGCGGCAGGATTTCTGCAATCGCAGGCATTGCCCCGACCATCTCAAACTGGGAGTAGAGTTTCGGGGCGGGCGTCCGTTTCGGTTTCAGGAGGAAAGACATGGGCTTTTCGACTGACGCGATCCACGTGGGGCAGGAGCCTGATCCTCTCACCGGCTCAATCGTCGCCCCGATTTACCAGACCTCGACTTATGTGCTCGAAGAGGTGGGCAAAGACAAGGGATACGACTACGCGCGGACGAATCACCCGAATCGAAAAGCGCTCGAGCGGACCATCGCGAAACTCGAAGGCGGCCAATCTGCATACGTGTTCAGTTCCGGAATGGCAGCGATCGATTCTACCTTCCGTCTTCTCCGCCCCGGCGATCACGCAATTCTCTCGCAGGCTGTTTACGGCGGAGTTTTTCGCCTGACCACGCAACTGTTGGTCCAGTTCGGCCTCGAATTCAGCTACGTGGACACCTCGCGCCTCGACAAAGTAAAGCAAGCGATCAAGCCCAACACGAAAATGCTCTATGTCGAGACGCCCACGAATCCTACAATGATCGTAACGGACCTGGCGGCCGTCACGGCGCTTGCACGCGAGCGCAAACTCAAACTCGTCGTGGACAATACGTTTCTGAGCCCCTATCTTCAGCAACCGATTGCTCTGGGCGCGGACATCGTCATTCACTCTATGACGAAGTACCTGAACGGCCACAGTGACTGCACGGGCGGCGCCGTCGTTCTTACGCGGCCCGAAGACGCAGAAAAAATCTACTTCATCCAGCGCTCGGCCGGAGCGGGACTTGCCCCGATGGATTGTTTTCTCGTCTCGCGCGGAATCAAGACTCTGGCCGTGCGCATGGAGCGCCACAATTCAAATGGCATGACGGTAGCTAAGTTCCTCGAGTCCCATTCCAAAGTGAAACGTGTCATTTATCCTGGCCTTGCGTCCCATCCGCAGCACGGAATCGCCAAGCGCCAGCAGCGCGGCTTCGGCGCCATGATTTCCTTCGACCTCGGCTCGCTCGACGCGGCTCGCAAGCTCCTGAATCACGTGCGGCTTTGCTCGCTGGCGGAAAGTCTCGGCGGAGTCGAAACGCTCATCTCTCATCCCGCGCTGATGACGCATGCATCCGTTCCCGCTGATATTCGCAAACAGATCGGAATCACGGATGGCCTCGTTCGCATTTCCGTAGGAATCGAAGACGTCGAAGACCTCGTCGCCGACCTCGATCAAGCCCTCGCAAAAGTCTAAAGCCCATCGCGCACTTACTTCTTAGGGGGTCAGAGCTTCAACTCCGACATCCACCGGTTCATAATGAAGGGGCTTTAGCTCCCGAGGAACGCTGTTGCCCCCTTCCTTCCTTGCCTTCATCTGCGTTCATCAGTGTTCATCTGTAGTTGCATTTCCTCCTTGCCCCGCAGAGGGTGAAATTCCCACCCCGCAAGGCTATTATGTCAGCGGCAACGACTCGAACTCACTATGACTGCGAACGCAAACCAAACGCCCGACGATCGATCCGACCGCCTGGCCCTGATCGGCGCTGGACCTGTGGGTCTCGCCGTCGCGAAGGCGCTTCTTGAGCACAAAATCCCCTACGAGGAACTCGAAGCGGACGACGACCTCGGCGGAAACTGGTACCACGGCGTTTACACAACCGCGCACATCATCTCCTCCCGCAAGACAACCGAATACGCCGACTATCCCATGCCGGCTCACTATCCCGATTTTCCAAGCGCGCAGCAGATGCTCGAATACCTCCGCGATTACGCCGAACATTTTCACTTGCGCCCGCATATCCAGTTCAACGCGAAAGTCCTGATGGCGCTCCCTCTCGCCGACGGCCGATGGGAGCTCGAACTCGAGAGCGGCGAAAAGCGAATCTACAAAGGCCTCGTCGTTTGCAACGGCCACCATTGGAGCAAAAAATATCCATCGTATCCGGGGCACTTTTCCGGCGAGCTTCTGCATTCGAAAGACTACAAGACCCCCGAACAGCTCGCGGACAAAAGAATCCTGGTCATCGGCGGAGGAAATTCCGCGTGCGACCTGGCATCGGAAGCTGCTCGCGTCGGACGTTCCTGCAGTCTCAGCATCCGCCGCGGCTACTGGTTCCTGCCGAAAACGATGTTCGGCATTCCCCTTCCGGAGTTGATGACGCCGTGGTTTCCGGTTTGGGCGCAGCGGCTTTTCATCGGCGCCATGCTGCGAATCATCGTGGGCCGTTACGAGGACTACGGCCTGCCACGGCCGGAGCACCGAATTTTCGAAGCCCATCCCACGCTCAACAGCGAACTCCTGCATTACGTCAAGCATGGACGCATCCGCCCGCGGCCCGACGTTGCCCGCTACGACGGCAACACCGTTCATTTCGTGGACGGGACCAAGGACGACTTCGACGTCGTGGTATGCGCCACCGGCTTTCACGTGAGCTTTCCTTTTCTGCCGCCGGGACTCGTGCCCGTGAAGGGCGGAATCGCATATCTCTATGGCGGCATGTTTTTGCCCGATTACAAGAACCTCTACGTCATCGGAACATCGCAATTGCGCTACGGATTCGGCCCGCTCGTCACTCCCGGCGCGGATCTCATCGCGCGCATGATCAAGCTTCAGGATCAGATGGAGCTTCCTCTCGGACTCGTGCTAAAGGAATCCGGCGCGCCGCTGCCGAAAACCCATCTTGTGGACCCGATCGCAGCGCTCCGCGGCATTCGAAGGGCCAGGCGAATGTTGCCGCTGCTCTTTTGGAAGGAGCGCCGCCTGCGCAAGAAGCTCGCCGGCCAATTCAAACTGAAGCCCATAGCGCGAGAAACGATCTCCGTCACCCACGATGTGGAGGTCTATTGATGTGGAATCTCGAAGGCGGTGTTGCTGTAATCACGGGCGCAGGTTCGGGAATCGGACGCGCGCTGGCGGGCCGGCTCGCGCGTGAAAAAATGTCGCTCGCGCTCGCCGATGTGGATGCGGCGGGACTCGAGGAAACGTCGCGGCTGGTCAGCGGATCGAAGAATGTCGTTTCGACTCACGTGGTGGATGTCGCCGAGGCGAAACGCGTCGAGCAATTTGCATCGGAGGTCGTCGCAAAGCACGGTCGCGTCACACTGCTCTTCAACAACGCCGGCGTCGCCATCTACGGGACGATTGAGGAACTCTCAATCCCTGAAATCGAATGGTTGATGCAGATCAATTATTGGGGCGTCGTGTACGGCGTGAAAATTTTCCTGCCGCTGTTGCGCCGCGAGCCTCGGGCGCACATTGTGAATCTCTCAAGTATTTATGGGATCATTTCGCCGGCGGGTCAGGGCGCCTATTGTTCCGCCAAATTTGCCGTTCGCGGCTTCACGGAAGTTTTGATGCATGAACTCGAAGGCTCGACCGTCGGCGTTTCCTGCGTCCATCCGGGAGGGATTCGCACACCGATTGCGCGGCGCGCCAGAATTGCTGCCGCAGCCGATCCTGTGCTCGCCGCAAAACATAAAAGCTTGTTCGATATCGTCGCAATCACATCACCCGAGGCTGCTGCGAATCGAATCGTCGAAGGTGTGAGGCGCGGCGAGCCGCGAATTCTGGTGGGCAAAGATGCAGTCAGGCTCGATCGGTTACAGCGAATGTTTCCGATCCGCTACTGGAAATCGCTTCAGAAACGCATGGAAAAATTGGAAGCGTGGGAACCAAAGGGAAGCAGCGCCTAGCGTCACTTTGGCTTCGTTTTTCGCACATTGCGCACGGATTCGGAAATCCAACTCAGATAATCTCGTGAACCCTTCACGATCGGCACCGCAATAATTTCGGGCACTTGATAACTGTGCAGCCGCCGAATCTCATCTTGCAGGGCGCGGAAACGCGCGCGCGAAGACTTAACGAGGAGCAAAAATTCTTCCGCAGACGCGACGCTTCCCTTCCACCTATAAATCGAGTGAATCGGGCCGGGCAGGATGTTGACGCAAGCCGCGAGCCTCCGACTCACCACAGAGCGAGCGATGCGCTGCGCCTCTTTCGCTGATCCGCATGTCACCAGCACGACGAGTTTATCCGTCATGGTTCGACTTTACTCTTGCGCCTCGTCCGCAGGCGATTCCACAGTGCTCGAGGGTCGCGCGCCAAGATACAATAGCCGCCCGTGGCGAGCCAAGCGATCCATTTCGGCACTTCCGGCTGGCGTGGCGTTATTGCCGACGATTTTACGTTTGCCGGAGTGCGCCGCGCGACTGCAGCCATCGCAGCGCATGTTCGCGCGCACAAAAAGTCGCCGACTCTGGTCGTAGGCTACGACACGCGATTTTTTTCCGAAGAATTCGCTCTCACAGCTGCGAGTGTCCTCGAACGGCACGGATGTAAGGCTCTCGTCTGCCGCGCGGCGACTCCGACGCCGGCGGTCGCGCATGCCATCATCCATCGCAAACTCGACGGCGGAATCAATTTCACGGCGAGCCACAATCCATTTCAATACAACGGACTGAAATATTCAGGAGCCGAGGGCGGACCTGCAATGCCCGGGGTGACGAAGGACATCGAAAAACGCGCCGCCGCTATGAAGGATGGTCTCACTTCACTTCACGAGGTCGAGGACACTTTCGAGCGAATCGATCCGCGCGAACCGTACTTCGAGCAACTCGAGCGGCTCGTTCGCTTCGACGTTTTGAAAAAGGCGAAGGGCGCATTCGTCTGCGATGCGATTCACGGCTGCGGCGCGGGTTGGCTCGACCGCATCCTCGCCAATCACGGCATTGCCACTACCGAGCTTCGCGCCGGGCGTGATGTGCTGTTTGACGGCGCCGGACCGGACTCATCCGAAGAGAATCTCGCGCCGCTCAAGAAAATTGTACAGGAACAGAAAGCTCTCGCTGGACTTGCAACCGATGGCGATGCGGATCGATTTGGAATTCTCGACCGCGACGGCTCATTCATTTCGCCGAACCACATTCTCGGGCTCCTCTTCGACTACTTGCTCGAAACGCGCGGATCCAAACTGGGAGCTTCGCGCAGTGTGGCGACCACACATCTGATGGACGCGGTCGCGCGTCTCCATCAAGTGAAGGTTTACGAAACGCCCGTGGGCTTCAAATACGTCGGCCCGCTCCTGCGCGACAACAAAATCGCAATCGGGGGCGAGGAGAGCGCGGGATTGACGATTCGCGGCCACGTCCAAGAGAAGGACGGAATCCTTGCGTGTCTGCTCGTCGCGGAGATGATTGCCGCGCGGCATGCATCCATTGCCGATCAGCTTCGCGATTTGTTCCGGCGCGTCGGAGGCGAGTTCTGGCCGATCCGCGTGAATTTGCATCTTTCGGGAGACACTCAGGTGCGGTTGCCGAAACGCCTGCGCGGCGAATTCAGGAAATTCGGCGGCCGCACCGTGGCTCGCGTGGACTGCACCGATGGATTGAAACTCGTGTTCACCGATGGCGCATGGGTTCTGATGCGTCCGTCGGGGACGGAGCCGGTCGTGCGCGTCTATTCGGAATCTTCCACGCCCGTCGAATCGCAGAAAATCGCAGAGGAGGCGCGCCAGTGGATCAGCAATTGAGTTTCGTGGAACAACTGAGAGAGTTTCTTCGCCGCAACATGAATTGGTTTCTCTTGACCGCGCTGGCCGTGCTCGTGCTGCAAGATGTTTTTGGGACGCACGGAGTGCTTGCCATGCGCCGCTCGCAGCAGGAAGCCGCCGAGATTCGCAAACAGATCGACAAGCTCGACGCGGAAAACCGGAAACTGCAGGACCGTGTGAAAGCTCTCAAGACCGATCCGGTGGTGATCGAGCACATCGCGCGAGAAGAGATGGGACTCGCGAAGCCGCACGAAATAATCTTCAAACTCTCGCCGAAAACCACGGACACGCCAGCCGACAATCCGAAGACACCCGCGCCCAAAAACTAACTACGAAAAGTTTCAGGTCGAAGGGATTGTGAATTTGTGCCGGAACAAAACTCTTTTCTCAAGATTTGGCGCCGAGTGTTTCATTGCGGCGCAGCGAGGCAATGATTCTCGGACCGTAATCCTTCCAATGCGTTCGAGCGAGCGACAGCAAAACCATCGACACAAAGACAATTAAGAGACCGAGCGACGCCATCGGAATTGTTTGCGCGCGCTTCGAAAGAATGGAGAACCGGCCGTACACGAATTCGATGTGCACCCAATAAACCAGAAGCGAAGTCTGTCCGATTTGAATGAGCGGACTGAAACCGATTTGCCCGAGGCCCCAGCGGCACCACGCATAGCTTCCGAAAATAATCACGAGCAAAATCCCGACGCGAGCGAGGAAGAAATTCGGGCTCGAATGCCAGTAGTCGTACACCGCGTAAATCTGCACGGGGCGGGCATCGAGCCACGATGAAAAATAAAACAGCGCGAGTCCTCCCACGCCGATGAGTGCGGTAGCCTTCGCAAGATTTTTCGCCGCCCATTCGTTGAAGAGGAAAAATCCAATCGCAAGTCCCGCGAAGGCAAACGCCGTCCACGGAAAAATCGGGAAAAGCCACACCTGCGGAACGCCGAACGTGTGCACGCCGTTGATGTAGGACTCGAGAAACCACGGCAGCCAGCGCGGACGCCACGTGGTCCAGAGCGGAGGCGTCGCCGTCGCGATCGCGAGCGCGACCATCGCGGCGAGAATCGCATTGGCCGCCCGCGTTTGCGTGAAGCGGCAAACGACTCCCATGAGCATCATCGAAAGGCCGATCGTGTTGAGAACGTCCACTCGAAGCAGGTCGGTCCACGGCGCCCACGGCTGGCCGAGAATAAATTCCTGCACGCGAAAGAGCAGGCCGAGGCCGAAAATTTCCGCGCCGCGGCGAATCGTTGTCTGCGCAATTTCGTTTGCGGAAATTCCCTTGCGCCGCATTTTGTCCGTGACGAGCGCGAAAGAAACTCCGGCGAGGAAAAGAAACAGTGGCGCGGGAAGCGTTCCGCCGAGTTGCGACCACGAAATAAAATGCGACTTGCGGGCATCGCCGCCGAGCCAGGAATCGTAGCAGTGCGTCTGGAACATCAGCAGGCAGGCAAGCCCGCGCATCCAGTCGATGTATGCGAGACGCTGTTTTCCGGTTTCGGCCATCGTCGAGAGGCCCAAGAATCGCCGAGAGGGAAACGCAATGCAAGTTTTTATCGTAGTGCAGCCGCGCTCCAGTAAAATCCAATTCGTGGCAGCGAACCAAAAATCGTGGCAGATGAATTCGCCGATCGCGGCGAGCGTGTGGTTCGCGCTCGTGCTGCTGGGAATGTTCGCTGGGATTCGGCTGGGATTCAGCGGCCGGAGATTTGCGACCGCACTCGGAGTTGCCGCGGCGCTTCTTGCGTTTGAACTTTTCCTCGC
>JBAWGF010000141.1:0-12510 GCA_049592615.1 Candidatus Acidiferrales bacterium | reverse complement strand
GCCCTGTGCCGGACGTCCACCCGCGGTGATCACGCGCTCGTTCTCCTCGAGGAACCGGAACTTGTCGGTCTGCTCGTCGACGAGGAATTCCGTATCGCCGACGTCCTCGATCTTCACCCACCGCATCATCTGGCGCGCGATCGTCTCGATGTGCTTGTCGTTGATGTTCACGCCCTGCAGCCGGTAGACCTCCTGAATCGAATTGACCAGGTAGGCCTGCGTGTACTTTTCCCCGAGGACGGCGAGAATGTCGTGCGGGTTGAGCGGGCCGTCAATCAGAGGCTCGCCCGCGCGCACGCGTTCGCCTTCCTGCACATTTATGTGGACACCGCGAGGAACCGAGTATTCCTTCAGGGTGTGAGAGGCAGCGCTGCCCTCGCCTTCGACGTAAATCTTGCGCAGTCCCTTCACTATTTCGCCGTATTTCACGACGCCGTCGATTTCGCTGATGACTGCGGGATCCTTGGGCTTGCGCGTTTCGAAGAGTTCGACGACGCGCGGCAGACCGCCGGTGATGTCTTTCGTCTTGGTGGTCTCGCGCGGGATCTTCGCGAGAACGTCGCCCGGCTGCACCTCGTCGCCGTCAGCGACCATCAAGTGGGCGCGCGAAGGCATGAGGTACTTCTTGAGGCGGCCGGCGGAGCCACGGATCTGGATCGCGGGCTGGTGCTTTTCATCACCCGGAGGCAGCGTAACGACGAGCTGCGAGAGGCCGGTGACTTCGTCCACCTGCTCTTCAATCGTGATTCCGGCCTGGAGATCCTTGAACTGCACCGAGCCTGCGGTTTCCGTGAGAATCGAGAAGGTGTAGGGGTCCCACTCGCACATGGTCTGTCCGAGCGTGACCGGTTGCCCGTCTTCGACTTTGAGGCGCGCGCCATACACAACGTGGTGGCGTTCTTTTTCGCGGCCTTTTTCGTCCACAACGGCGATCAGGCCGGAGCGGTTCATCGAAACGATGGTCTTGCCGCGGCCCTCGACAACCTTTAGGTCGATGAATTTGACGAAGCCGTTGTTGCGGGCCTCGACCTTCGATTGCTCGGTTACGCGGGTCGCGGTTCCGCCGATGTGGAACGTCCGCATGGTGAGCTGGGTGCCGGGCTCGCCGATGGATTGCGCGGCGATGACACCGACGGCTTCGCCCATCTCGACGAAGCGGCCGGTGGCCAGGTTGCGGCCGTAGCAGCGTGCGCACACACCGCGGCGGGACTCGCACGTCAGTACGGAGCGAATCTTGACGCGCTCGATGCCGGCGGCCTGGATGGCGTTGGCCAGCTCTTCGGTGATTTCCTGGTTGATCTCGACGATGACGTTGCCTTCATAGTCTTTGATCTTCTCGAGCGATACGCGGCCGACAACGCGGTCGCGCAAAGGCTCGACTTCGACGCCGGCTTCGAGGATCGGCTCGACGTAAATACCATCGGCCGTGCCGCAGTCGAACTCATTGATGATTACGTCCTGCGCGACGTCCACAAGACGGCGCGTGAGGTAGCCCGAATCCGCGGTCTTGAGCGCCGTATCGGCCAGACCTTTGCGGGCGCCGTGCGTGGAGATGAAGTATTGCAGCACGGTGAGGCCTTCGCGGAAGTTGGAAGTGATGGGCGTCTCGATGACTTCGCCGGAAGGCTTGGCCATCAAGCCGCGCATTCCGGAAAGCTGGCGGATTTGCTGCTTCGAGCCGCGAGCGCCGGAATCGGCCATGACGTAAATCGGGTTGATGACGCCCTGCTTGTCTTGCTCTTCGAGGGCCTTGAACATTTCGTCGGCAACTTTTTCGGTGACGTCGGACCAGATGGCGATAACTTTGTTGTAGCGCTCGCCGTTGGTGATGGCGCCATCGAGGTACTGTTGCTGGACTTTGACGACTTCGTGTTCGGCCGCGTCCACCAGCTTGAACTTGACGCTGGGGATGACCATGTCGCTGATGCCGATGGAAACGCCGGCCTTCGTTGCGTACAGGAAGCCCAGCTCCTTCAATTTATCGAGCATCACGACGGTCTTTTCGATGCCGAAGCGCAGGTAGCAATACTGCACGAGCGCCTGTACGCCCTTCTTCTTGAGCAAGCCATTGACGAACGGCATGTCCGAAGGCACGTGGTCGTTGAAGATCACGCGGCCCACAGTGGTGTGCAGGAACTGCTTCGAGAGATGCACGGGCTCGGTGTGCGAAACGTCCTGATCGTCGTAGGCGTTCGTGAGGTCGATCACTTCGCCGGTGTAGCGGAGACGGATTGGCGTAAGCAATTCGACTTCGTTCGCTTCGAGCGCCATGATGACTTCTTCGACGGAACCGAACGCGCGGCCTTCGCCCTTTGCCTGCGGCTTGGCCTTGGTCATGTAGTAGATGCCGAGAACCATGTCCTGCGTGGGCACGGCGAGCGGATAGCCGTTGGCCGGCGACAGGATGTTGTGCGAGCTGAGCATGAGCACGGAGGCTTCCACCTGCGCTTCGGGTGACAACGGAATGTGAACTGCCATTTGGTCGCCGTCGAAGTCCGCGTTGAACGCCGTGCAGACGAGCGGATGGATGCGGATCGCCTTGCCTTCGACGAGCACCGGCTCGAAAGCCTGAATGCCGAGGCGGTGAAGCGTGGGAGCGCGATTGAGCATTACGGGGTGCTCGCGAATCACGTCCTCGAGGATGTCCCAAACGATGGACTCCTGCGCCTCGACGAGCTCCTTCGCCTGCTTGATCGTGGTGCAATGGCCCGCAGCTTCGAGCCGGTGATAAATGAACGGCTTGAAAAGTTCGAGCGCCATCTTTTTCGGCAGACCGCACTGGTGAAGCTTCAATTCCGGGCCCACGACGATGACCGAACGGCCGGAATAGTCCACGCGCTTGCCGAGCAGGTTCTGGCGGAAGCGGCCCTGCTTGCCCTTGAGCGTGTCGGAAAGCGATTTGAGCGGACGATTGTTCGTTCCGCGCAGGACGCGGCCGCGACGGCCGTTGTCGAAGAGCGCATCCACGGCTTCCTGCAACATGCGCTTCTCGTTGCGAACGATCACGTCGGGAGCGTGCAGTTCCATGAGTTTCTTCAACCGGTTGTTGCGGTTGATGACGCGGCGATAGAGGTCGTTCAAATCGGATGTGGCGAAGCGGCCGCCGTCGAGTGGCACGAGCGGGCGCAATTCCGGCGGCAGAACCGGAATCACGTCGAGAATCATCCACTCGGGCTTGTTGCCGCTCTTGCGGAATGCTTCGAGCACCTTGAGGCGCTTGGCAAACTTGATGCGCTTTTGGAGGCTCGGGTCCACCTTCATTTTTTCGCGCAGCTCTTCGGAGAGCTTTTCCACGTCCACCCGGCGCAGGAGCTCCTTGATGGCTTCGGCGCCCATGCGGACGTCGAACTTGCCGAGGTATTCCTTTTGGAGCTCACGGAATTTTTCTTCCGTCAGGATTTCCTTCTGCTTGATTCCGGGAGCTTCGCCGGGATCCACGCAAACGAACGTCTCGAAATACAGAATGTGCTCGAGGTCGCGCATGGTGATGTCGAGCAGGTAGCCGATGCGGCTGGGCAAACCCTTGAAGAACCAGACGTGCGAACAGGGCGATGCCAGCTCGATGTGACCGAGGCGCTCGCGGCGGACTTTGCTGAGCGTCACTTCGACGCCGCATTTGTCGCAAATGACGCCGCGGTGTTTCATGCGCTTGTATTTGCCGCACAAGCATTCCCAGTCGGTGACGGGACCGAAGATCTTGGCGCAGAACAGGCCGTCACGTTCCGGTTTGAAGGTGCGGTAGTTAATCGTCTCCGGCTTGGTCACTTCACCATGCGACCACGACCGGATTTTTTCCGGACTCGCCAAGCTGATGCGAATCGAATCGAAATCCGCGATCTGGCTTGCACGATCATAAGGGCTCGAACGATACAAGGGCTGATCCTCCCGTCCGGCAACGCCGGACCAAAAATCAGTTCCAGAATTTCGTTTCAGCGCGCGCGCAAAAATTCACGCGCGCCGCGTTAATCCGCCGCGTCTGCTTTTTCCACTTGCGGCTTCTGGCGTTTCATCAACTCGACGTCGAGGCAGAGCGACTGCAATTCGCGCACGAGGACATTGAACGATTCAGGCACGCCAGGCTCGATGCCCGGTTCGCCCTTCACGATCGCCTCGTAAATTTTGGCGCGGCCATAAACGTCGTCCGATTTCGCTGTCAGCAGCTCCTGCAGGATGTGCGCAGCGCCATAGGCTTCGAGCGCCCAGACTTCCATTTCTCCGAAGCGCTGTCCGCCGAACTGCGCCTTCCCGCCGAGCGGCTGTTGCGTGATGAGTGAGTAAGGGCCGATAGAACGGGCGTGGATCTTGTCGTCCACCAGGTGCGAGAGCTTGAGCATGTAGATGTAACCGACCGTCACGTTTTGCGCGAACGAGTCGCCGGTCATGCCGTCGTAGAGCGTGATCTTGCCGCTCTCCGGCAGCTCCGTGAATTCGAAGAGGTGGCGGATGTCCGTTTCTCGCGCGCCGTCAAACACGGGCGTCGCGAAGGGAACGCCTTCGCGGAAGCTGTGCCCGAGATCGAGCAGCGCTTCGTCGTCCAGGTCCGCGATCGTCTTCCAAACGGACGTGGGACCGAACGCATCCTTGAACCATTTGCGGACGGAATCGGCGCGCGCCTCGACGTCGAGCAGTTTCCCGACTCTCTCGCCGAGCTCCTTCGACGCCCACCCGAGGTGCGTTTCAAGAATCTGTCCGACGTTCATACGAGAAGGAACGCCGAGCGGGTTGAGCACGATTTCGACCGGCGTGCCGTCCGGCATGTAGGGCATGTCTTCCTTCGGAACGATTCTCGCGATCACGCCCTTGTTGCCGTGGCGGCCGGCCATTTTGTCGCCGACCGAAAGCTTGCGCTTCATGGCGATGTAGGCTTTCACGAGCTTGATAACGCCCGGGGGCAGTTCATCGCCTTTCTTGAGCTTCGAGATGCGCTCGTCCGTGATTTTGCGAAGGACGTCAATCTGCCGCGAAGTCATCTCTTCGATTTCGTCGATCTTCTCGATGAGCAGCGGGTCCTTGTCGTTGAGGCGCAGACGTTTCAAGTTGCGCGTGGAGATTTTTTCGAGGATGTCGCGCGTCAACTCGGCGCCCTTCGTGAGCAAGCGCTTGTTGGTGCGCTCGTCGTGCAAGTCGGCCACGAGCTTCTGGCCGCCCAGCAAATCGGCGAGGCGCTTCAGGCGCTCGTCGGTGAGAATGCGGATTTCATCGGCGAGGTTCTTTTCGAGTTTCGCCACCTGTGTGCCTTCGATGGCCTTGTGACGCTCGTCCTTCTCCGCGCCCTTGCGGCAGAAGATCTTCACGTCCACGATCGTGCCCTCAATGCCCGGCGGGCAATAGAGGGATGCGTCGCGAACGTCGCCGGCTTTCTCGCCGAAAATCGCGCGGAGCAATTTTTCTTCCGGCGTGAGAGTCGTTTCGCCCTTCGGAGTCACTTTGCCGACGAGGATGTCGCCGGGCTTGACGGTGGCGCCGATGCGGATCACGCCGCTTTCGTCGAGGTTCCGTAGGAAGCTCTCGTTGATGTTGGGAATGTCCCGCGTGATTTCTTCGGGACCGAGCTTCGTATCGCGCGCCTCGATTTCGTATTCCTCGATGTGGATCGAGGTGTAGTAGTCCTCCTCGACCAGCTTTTCGCTGACGAGGATGGCGTCTTCAAAGTTGTAGCCGCGCCAGGGGAGGAATGCGACGAGCACGTTGCGGCCGAGCGCGAGTTCGCCGCGATCCGTGCAAGGGCCGTCCGCAAGCACTTGATTCTGCTTCACGCGGTCGCCCGCGCGCACCAGAGGCTTCTGGCTGATGCAGGTGTTCTGGTTCGAGCGCTTGAACTTCGTGAGCAAGTAAATGTCGGAACCGACTTCGCGGCTGAGCACGCCGGACTGGTCGGATTCGACGCGCACGATGATGCGCTCGGAGTCCACCTGGTCCACGATGCCGTCGCGGCGGCATACAACGACGGCGCCGGAATCGCGAGCGGTGACGCGCTCCATGCCGGTGCCGACGAGCGGAGCTTCGCCCTTGATGAGCGGCACGGCCTGGCGCTGCATGTTCGAACCCATCAACGCGCGGTTCGCGTCGTCGTTCTCGAGGAACGGGATGAGGCTCGCGGCAACGGAGACGAGCTGCTTCGGCGAAACGTCGATGTAGTCGACTTCGTCGCGGCTCTTCAATACGAAGTTGCCGGCCTGGCGGCAGTTGACGAGCTCGGTGGTGATTTTCCCGCGCTCATCGAGCGAGGCGTTGGCCTGCGCGATGACGTAGCGGTCTTCTTCCCACGCCGAAAGGTAGAAGCAGTGCGGCTCCACGACCACGCGCCGCCGCTTCAGCTCTTCGTTTGTCTCTTCCACTTTTTCCCGTTCGACGATTTCGCCGGCCTTGAATTCGCTGTCGCCTGAATTGACGATCAAAACGAAATCGATCACACGGCCGCCCTTCACCTTGCGGTAGGGCGACTCGATGAAGCCGAATTCGTTGATTCGCGCGTAGCAGGAAAGCGAGCTGATCAATCCAATGTTCGGCCCTTCCGGAGTCTCAATTGGGCAGATGCGGCCGTAGTGAGTCGGATGGACGTCGCGGACTTCGAATCCGGCGCGTTCGCGGGAAAGGCCGCCGGGACCCAAAGCGGAAAGACGCCGCTTGTGCGTGATTTCGCTGAGCGGGTTCGTCTGATCCATGAACTGCGAGAGCTGCGAGCTTCCGAAAAATTCGCGGATCGCCGCCATCACCGGCTTGGCGTTCACCAGGTCGTGCGGCATGGCCGTGGACATTTCCTGGTACACGGACATCTTTTCCTTGATGGCGCGCTCCATGCGGACCAGCCCGATGCGGAACTGGTTTTCAAGCAATTCGCCGACGGCGCGGACGCGGCGGTTGCCGAGATGATCGATGTCGTCCACCGAGCCGATATTCCTCCGCAACTTGAGGAGATACTTGATCGCAGCGACGAAATCGGATGGATCGAGCGTGCGCTTTTCGAGCGGCGTCTCGAGACCCAGCTTGATGTTGAACTTCAGGCGGCCGACCTTGCTGAAATCGTATTTCCGCGCGTCGAAAAACATGCCGTTGAAGAGCGCGGTGGCCGTTTCCAGCGTCGGCGGATCGCCCGGTCGCAGCTTGCGGTAGATTTCAATCAGCGCTTCCTTCGGCGTGCGAATCGTGTCCTTTTCGAGAGTGCGGCCGACGATTACGCCGACGTCGTCGCGGTCGGGGAAGGCAACGTCCACTTCCGTGATGCCCGCTTCGGCGACGGTGGCCCACATTTCGGGCGTCAGTGGCTTGTTCGCTTCGAGAAGAACTTCGCCGGTCTGGCGGTTCACAAGTTCGCTGACAGTGACAGCGCCTTCGAGATCGCCGACGCCAACCTGAGCCTGCGTCACGCGTGCCTTGACAATTTCCTTATAGAGCGGCTCGGAGATGCGCTTGTGCGCGCCGACAAGAACATCGTCCGACTTCGGATGCTTGATCTCGCGCGAGAGCTTGCGGTCGATCAGACCTTCGGAAATGTTCCAGAAAAGATTGCCGTCGCGGAGCGACATCCGCTCAACCTGATAAAAGGTGCGCAGAATATCTTCGTTCGACTTCATGCCGAGCGCGCGCAGGAAAATCGAGCCGAGGAACTTGCGCTTGCGGTCGATGCGGACGTAGAGAATGTTCTTCGTATCGTATTCGAATTCGACCCACGAGCCGCGATAGGGAATGATTTTCCCGAGGAAATAGCTGCGGTTGTTGGCGGTTTCGAAGAAAACGCCGGGCGAGCGGTGCAGCTGGCTGACGATCACGCGCTCGGTGCCGTTGATGATGAACGTGCCGTTCTCCGTCATCAGCGGAATATCGCCGAAGAAAACTTCCTGTTCCTTAATATCGCGAATGGATTTCGCGCCGGTGTCCGGATCTTTGTCGTAAATCGTGAGGCGGATGGTGACCTTGAGCGGCGCGGAATACGTCATGCCGCGCTCCTGGCATTCGTTCACGTCGTATTTCAGTTGCAGGGTGACCGGGTCGCCGCACTTATTGCAGAAGGTCGGTGTGTTCTTGTTGAACGTTCCGCACTTCGTGCAGAGGACGTCTCCGGTTTTGTAAGGATTTGTGACGACCGATGCCCCGCAATTCCGGCAGGTCGCGCGCAAGTGGTGCAGGCCGCGCAGGTGGCCGCACTTGCACTCCCAGTTGCCGATTGCGTAGTCCACGAAATCCAGTTGCGACAATCCGCGGAAGTCCTGGATCGGGAAGACAGAGGTGAAGACGGACTGCAGCCCCGTGTCTTCGCGCTCGCTCGGCAGCAAATCCATCTGGAGAAAGCGCTGATAGGATTTCTTCTGTACGTCAATCAGGTTGGGAATCTGGACGGTCGTCTTAATCTTGGCGAAGTCCAGACGTTCCCGTTCCCGAACAACACGATTGCCATTACGATGACTCATTGACCATCCCCTTCAGGATCGCGCCGGAAAAGACGGCGCGGATAGACACCCGCCCCGTTGGTCCGGGAAGGACGTATTGTGAGGTTCCAAGTTCCAAAGGAGCGCGCGCGTAGGCGAATTCCTTCGCAGCCGGGGCACATATCGGCCCTCGAGCGCAGTCACTACTTGATATCGACCTTGGCTCCAGCGTCTTCGAACTTTTTCTTGATCGTGGCGGCCTCGTCCTTGTTGACGCCCTCTTTCACAGTCTTGGGAGCGCCATCCACCAGGTCTTTGGCTTCTTTCAAGCCGAGACTGGTGACTTCGCGGACCGCTTTGATCACGTTGATCTTGTTTGCGCCGACTTCGGTGAGAACGACGGTGAATTCCGTCTTCTCTTCCGCCGCGGCTCCGCCGCCCGCTGCGCCCGCCCCCGCCGCGCCCGCAACCATCACGGGAGCCGCCGCAGCCGCAGAAACGCCGAAAGCTTCTTCCATCTTCTTGACCAGATCGGAAGCCTCGAGCAGCGTCAGGCCCTTTATTTCTTCGAGAATCGTTTCCACTTTGCTAGCCATTGCCGTTTCCTATCCTCCTCCGAGATAAAAACCCGAACGACTAAGCTGTTTCAGGCGCCGGAGCGTCGCCGCCCGGGCCGAACTTTTCCGCTTTGACCGCTTCGCTCGTGACCACCGCGAGATTCCGCGACACGGCTGCGAGTACGGTCGCTACACGCAGTGCCGGAGCGTTGAGCATGAACATAATCTTGCTGATCAGCTCTTCCTTGCTCGGCAGCAGCGCGAGCTTGTTGATTTCATCGATCGAAATGACACGGCCTTCCACCCAACCGGCGCGAAACTTGAATGCCGGAACGTCTTTCGCGACTTTTGTCAGAATTTTCGCGAGAGCGACCGGATCGGCTGTCGTGAACGCAATCGAATTCGTACCCTTGAGACCCTTCAGCAGCCCTTCGGCCGGCGTACCGGCACCAGCGCGTTCCACGACCGTGTTCTTCACGACCTGATAGTGCCCGCCCGCGGCTTCCACCGACCGGCGCAGCTTTGTGTCCTGCTCGACCGTGATTCCCTGAAACGTCGAGAGAATGACAGTTGAGACGGTTGCGAGCTGCGTCCGCAACTCGTCGGCCTGCGTTACCTTCTCGGCTTTCTTCTTCATGCCGAACTCCCCTCTGAAATTTCCTGTTACGCCGCTACAGCTACGGCCGCATCCGCCTCGGCTTGGTCAATCGGCACGCCCGGACCCATCGTCGAGGTCAGCGTGATTTTTTTGATGTACTTGCCTTTCGCGGAAGCCGGCTTCGCTTTGATGATGGCCGCGAGCAGCGCCTGTGCGTTTCCGGCAAGCTGCTGCGCTGTGAAACTGATTTTGCCGACGGGCGAATGAATGATTCCCGTCTTGTCGAGACGAAACTCGACTTTACCTGCTTTGATTTCTTTTACCGCGCGCGCGACCTCGAAGGTAACCGTGCCCGTCTTCGGGTTCGGCATCATGCCCCGCGGGCCGAGAACTTTTCCGAGGCGTCCGGCGGATTTCATCATGTCGGGCGTCGCGATGACGGCTTCGTAATCCGTCCAGCCTTCCTGAATCTTTTGGACCATATCTTCGCCGCCCACGAAATCGGCGCCCGCTTCCTGCGCTTCGCGGACTTTATCGCCGCTTGCGATCACGAGGACGCGCTTCGATTTGCCGAGCCCGTTCGGGAGAACCACCGTGCCGCGGACCATCTGGTCCGATTGCTTCGGATCCACGCCCAGGTTCAGAACGAGCTCGACCGTTTCGTCAAACTTCACGAAGTGCGCCTTCCGCAGAAGCTCGGCAGCCTCTTCGAGGCGGTACAGCCGCGCCTCGACCAGCTTCCGGGCGCGGTCAATATTCTTTCCACCCTCTTTCGAACTGCGGCCCATCGCTCTCTCTCCCGCCGATTGACTCTCGACTTGCTTCAGGGGCTAAAGCCCCTTTCCCAATACGACTCGATTGTCGCGGCTAAAGCCGCGACCTACAAAAACTCGCAGCCCCAGCTCTAGCCTTCGACCTCGATTCCCATGTTGCGCGCCGTGCCCATAATCGTGCGGACAGCCGATTCGAGACTTGCCGTGTTCAGGTCGGGCAATTTCGTCTTGGCGATTTCTTCCACCTGCTTGCGCGTGACCTTCGCAACTTTGTTGCGATTCGGCTCGGGCGAACCCTTCACGATTCCGGCGGCACGCTTCAGCAATTCCGAAGCGGGCGGCGTCTTCAGGATGAACGTGAACGTGCGGTCGCTATAGATCGTGACGAGCACGGGAATAATCATCCCGTCCGGCTCTTTCGACGTCTTGGCGTTGAACTGCTTGCAAAAATCCATGATGTTCACGCCGTGCGGGCCAAGCGCGGTGCCCACGGGCGGCGCGGGAGTGGCCTTCGTTGCCGGCAACTGCAGCTTCACCATTGCTTGAACTTTCTTCGCCATCTTTTTTCCTTACGCGACTTTCTCGACCTGCGCGAAATCCAGCTCCACCGGCGTTGACCGGCCGAAAATCGTGACCGACACCTTCAGCGTGCTGCGGTCGGAATTCACTTCCTCCACCACGCCCGTGAAATTTGCGAACGGGCCTTCGCCGATTCGAACTTTTTCGCCGCGCTCGAATGAGAGCTTCGGCTTGGGCTTTTCGGCCGTGGTCGTGGCCCGGTTCAAAATGTTTTGCACTTCTTCATCGGTCAGCGGCGAAGGCGTCTGGCCCGAGCCGACAAATCCGGTAACGCGCGGTGTGGAGCGGACAACGTGCCATGTGTAGTCGTCCATGTCCATTTCGACCAGCACGTAGCCGGGATAGCACATCCGGGGGGAGATCACTTTTTTCCCGCCGCGCACCTCGACCACCGACTCAGTCGGGATGATGATCTGCCCGATTTTGTCCGTGAGGCCGAAGGCCTGAACGCGGCCCTCGAGGCTCTCCTTCACCTTTTTCTCAAACCCCGAGTAGGTGTGGACGATGTACCACTGCTTTGGCATTCCCGATCCCGTTACTTGAAGTATTTCAGCACCCGTTGAATCAGATATCCTACGCCGCCATCCACCAAAAAGAAGAAGACTCCAAAAAATGCGACAGTCACGATCACGACGATGGTCGTTGACCACACGTCCTGGCGCGACGGCCAGTTCACTTGCCTCATCTCGACGCGGACGTCGTGCAGGAACTGCCGCATCCGCCCCGGGTATTCGGCGATCCGCGCAATCGGTCCGGGGACCGAAAAGGATGAACCCTCGCCGCGTGTTTCTCCGTTGCTCAATTTGGTCGCCTGGGCCATGTTGCCCGCCGCCTACGTCCCGTCGAACTCAACTTGCTGTCCCTCGCTCCGCCAGCCAGCAAAGCTGGCAGGGGAGGAGGGATTCGAACCCCCACATCCGGTTTTGGAGACCGGCGGTCTACCGTTGAACCTACTCCCCTGAATTTCGAGCCGCGGCTCGAAATTCACCCCGAGCCCGCGTTTCAGGGCGAGGGGTAATTTCCTGCCCCGTGCTCGCCAATCAATTTCAGCTTCTTTTCTCTCCGCCAGCCCTTCAACTCTGCCTCGCGCCGTCTTGCCGACCGTTCATCTGGGTACAGCTCAGTCCAAACCAATCTGAGTGGCGGTCGCAAAGCTGTATGCCTCGCTCCGATTCCCCAGTTATGGCTCTTCAGCCGCTGCTCAGGATTCTTCGCGGCACCCACATACAGCGAGCCGTCACCACATTCGAGCATGTAACAGAACCACGGCTCTTCGCTGTCTAGTGCCAAACTCAATCTCGCCTGCCCTTCGGCCCGACACGGTCGGTCCTCAGGGTGAATCCACCTTTGGTGGAATCACTTCACTTCTTTGTGCCCGGTGTGCTTCCGGCACGTATTGCAAAATTTCGAAGTTTCGAGCCGGTCCTGATGCTTCTTCCGGTTCTTCGTGGTGGTGTAGTTCCGGTTTTTGCAATCGTTGCACTGCAACGTGATAATTTCTCGCATGGTCGTTTACTCGATGATCTCAACGACGGCGCCGGCGCCGACCGTGTGGCCGCCTTCGCGAATCGCGAATCGCAGCCCTTTCTCCAATGCGACCGGCGTGATCAAACTCACTTCGCACGACACGTTGTCTC
>JBAWGF010000140.1:0-19835 GCA_049592615.1 Candidatus Acidiferrales bacterium | reverse complement strand
GTGTAACTCGTCCGAGCAGAGTTTCTCGCGAAGGCGCTTAGGAGTTCGAGTGGGATGGATGGGGTGAGCGATGGGATTTGAACCCACGACCCTCGGTGCCACAGACCGATGCTCTACCAGCTGAGCTACGCTCACCGCCGTGAAACTAGGTTACCACGAGGCGCCGGTGGAATGCATCGGTGCAACTTCAATTTGCGGGCGCGGCGGCGAGGCTTCGTTCAGGGCGCGATTCTATCGGCCGAATCCGAGTGCAAAATGTTGAAATTGTATCTGAGGGTTTCATCGATGCCATAATGGTGGACATGGCTTCCGTCTCGCAGGTCTCAGGACAAGACACACTCCGGCGGGCTCAAAGGGTTCAAGCAATCACAATCATCTGGATGAGTATTGAAACCGGCGTTTCCTTATTTGCGGCATGGATGGCGCGCAGTCCTGCGCTACTCGCATTTGGCGGTGATAGTGCCGTTGAACTTCTTTCCGCAGCGGTTGTTCTGTGGCGGTTTCGCGCGCACGTAGTAACGCGTCATGCAGAAAAAAGTGCATCGCGCATGGCGGGTATTTTGCTTTTTGCGCTGGCGGCATACGTGGCTGTGGTTTCAGTGATGAGCCTGCTGGGACATAACGCACCCAGACCAACCTACTTGGGAATCGGAATTCTGATTGCAGCGGCTACAGTGATGCCGTGGCTTGCCAGAGAAAAGCGGAAACTATCAGCAGCGACTGGCAGTGCTGCGCTGCGAGCAGATGCCGCTCAGTCTGGGTTGTGTGCCTATCTTTCCGTGATTGCACTGATGGGACTCGCGGTGAATGCGGTCTGGCATGTGTCTTGGGCCGACCCGATTGCTGCGTTAGCCGTCACGCCCTTCATCCTGTGGGAGGGCAGAGAAGCGATCCGCGGCAAGGCGTGCGTCTGTTGTTGAAGCGGCGGCGGCGGCGGCGGCGGGGCTTCGTTCACGGCGAGACGGAAAGTTTAGCGTTTCGATTTGTGAGGGAAGGGAATCAGGCCGGAGCGATCGCGGCGCGCAGTGAATTGTTTCAAACCGGCGCGAGCCTGGTCGGCCCACGGACCATGAGGAGCGTAACGGAGATAAAGCGCCCACTGGTCGCGTGCAAGGCGGCGATCGCCGCGTTTTTCATGCGAGAGCGCCAAATTGAAGTGGACGTCCGCATGAGCGGGCATCGCGCGGGCAGCGCGGCGCAAATGCTCAATGGCATCGTCCACCTCGCCAACTTCCTCCAGCACGCATCCCAGATTGTATTGAGAGATGCCATTCGCCGGATCGAGTTGAACCGCGTTGAGAAACGCGGCGCGAGCCGCTTCGAGCTGGCCCATCTGGTAATGCGCGACGCCAAGATTGATGTGCGCCTCGATCCAATTCGGCGCGAGTGAAACGACGCGGCGGTAAGTTTCCACGGCTTGCGGCAGCAAATCGGGGCGCGTCTCGCAATCGAGCGCGGATTCAAAAAGCTGCTCGGGCGTTTGTCCCAGCATCGAGCGCAACTTCGCGGCCACGGGCGCCATGTCGAAGGGGAGTAGCCACTGCCGCTTGATGGGATTGAATGGGCGCGTGGTTCCGGGAGGAATTACGACGACCTGGCGGCCCTGGTCGAGGAGACGAAGTTCCTGAATGGGGAGCGGCGATTCGCCAAACTGCTCTTCGAGAAGCGCTACGGCCCGGCGCAGGCGGCGTGCAGGAATCCGGTTCTGAGTGAGACGCTGGATGGACCGGAGCGCAACGAGATCGCCGAAATCGTAAAACCGCTCGCCCCAGCGCGCCTGAGGATGGACCAACCGCAGCCTTTCCCAGTAGCGAAGACGGCGCGCATCCAATCCCAATATGCGCCCGACCTCTCTCCGAGTATATCGTTGCGCCAAGCCGGCGGACCCTCCGCTGCGTGCATCCATTCGCGAATGATTATGCACCCACTGTCAATCCCGTGGCGCTCCTGATTCGTGTAAAGACTGCGATTCGGGCACTGCTCCCGCGTTGAACGATTACCATAAGAGGACAGCGTGTTGCGCGGTGCTGCGGGCTTGTTAGACTTTGAGATGCAGCGCCCGCCACGATGCCTCTTGAAAGCACTGAACGTCTGTACCTTGAACGCCAGGTCAGCCTGGCACGGGCCATCTTTGTAGCGCTGGCTCTGTTGGCCTCGATTGAAACACCAGGCGCGCCTACGAGCCGCGGCGCGATTCCATTTCTGAGTGCCTATCTGGTCATTTCGCTGGCTGCGGTACTGCTTGGGCGAATCATCAGCGAAGGGCGCTTCCGGATTCCGCTCGCGGCGGACTTCATTGCACTGGCCACTTTCCTGTATTTGACGTCCTCTGTTTCGGCTTTCCTGTTTCTGTATTTGTTCGTCGTTTTTTCGCTGGCGACGCGCGGAAGCACGCGAACGATGTTCGGTCTTGTGGGCGCAGCCACGATTGGAATCATCATTCGAATGTCCCTGGCACATCCATTTGCATGGCGAAGCCTGCTGCACTGGACCTTCATAGGGCTGGGTACGCTCGTTTCCGGTCTGGGCATGGGATTTCTTGGGGCGCGCGAACGGGAGCATCTTTCGCGTCAGCAATTTCTCGAAAAGCTAACGCACCTGCTGCAATTCGACCGAGGGTTGACCGAGTCAATCCGGCAATCGCTTGGAGAGCTGGCGCTCGCATTTGAATGCGAGCAGGCGTGCTTGGTGATTCGTGACGAGGAACTTGAGAGGCTCTTCGTGTGGAAAATTCGTCCCACGGATCGCGAGCCGAGCGGGCCGGAAACCCTGCCGCTGGCGCGGTCGGAAACTTTTCTGATCGACTCGCTCGAAGTTTCGATGTGCTGGGAATTCAAGAACGGCCGCGGGGAAGGTTTTGGCTGGGATCGCCGCACGGGTGAAATCTTTCGAAACATACCCGCACCGCCGAATACGACGCGGGAGGAGTTTGGAGCGCGTTCACTTTTGGCGGTTACGATCGAGGCCGGAGGGCACCCGACGGGACGCGTACTGCTGTTGAATCCGCGCGAACGATTTTCAACTGGCAACCTGCGCTGGCTCGAGCAGATCATCCGGCATATCGGCCCACCGCTCGAGAACATCTTTCTGTTGCGCCATTTGCGTTCCCGCGCAGTTGAGTCGGAACGCAGCCGAATCTCACGCGACCTTCACGATGGAATTCTCCAGACCCTGCTGAGCCTGAAAATTCAGCTCGAAGTGCTGCGCCGGAAGCTATCAAAGGCGCCCGATCAGGTGGGGAAGGAACTCGCGAACCTTCAAAACACGGTTCAGCAGGAAAGCGAGGAGCTTCGGCGGATGGTGACGGACCTTCGCCCGCTTCGCGTGGAGAGCGCGGATATGCGTGAACTGATGCACGGCTTTGCGGAGAGGTTCCGGGGCGAATCCGGATTGGCGGTGGACCTATTCATCGAGGACCGGAACATGCGGCTGCCGGACCGTCTTTGCAGGGAATTGTTCCAGATTTACAGAGAGTCACTACATAACATAAAAAAACATGCGAATGCCAGCCACGTCGTGGTAAAACTAGGTCAAGACGAGGCGAAAGTCTCTCTCGTGGTCGATGACAACGGCCTGGGATTTAGCTTCTCGGGACGGTTTACGAGCGAGGAGCTTGATCGGCTGCGCCTCGGACCGATCTCGATCAAGGAACGAACAAGAAGCGTAGGGGGCACGCTGACTGTGGAGTCGAATCCTGGGCATGGCGCACGTCTGACCATAGAAATTCCATTGAATTGAAATGACGAAAACGAAACCAGTGATTCGCATTCTGGTCGCGGACGACCACGCTATCTTTCGCGACGGCCTTCGCAAGCTTCTTGAGGGCGCGGAGGAGATTCAGATCGTCGGCGAAGCTGCGAACGGGCTCGAATGCGTCAAAATGCTCACCAAACTCAAGCCCGATATACTTCTGCTGGATCTGCGAATGCCGGAAAAGGACGGCCTCGGCGTGCTCGAAGAGGTGAATTTTGACTCGCTGCCGACCCGCGTGATCGTTCTGACCGCGGCGGAGGACGACCGCGACGTGGTTCGCGCGATGCGGCTGGGCGCGCGAGGCGTCGTGCTGAAGCAGTCCGCCAGCGACCTGCTCGTAAAAAGCATTCGCAAGGTCTTCGACGGCGAAATCTGGCTCGACAATCGCATGACCGCCGAAGTTATCGACGCGTTCAAGAAGTCCGCCGAATCGGGCCAGCGGCGCGAAAAGCCGTTGCTGAGCGACCGCGAAAAAGAAATCGTGCAGCTCGTGGCGCAGGGTTTTCGAAACCGTGAAATCGGCGAAAAACTGTTCATCAGCGAGCAGACGGTGAAAAATCACCTCCACAACATTTTCGACAAACTCGGCGTTTCCGACCGTCTCGAACTTGCCCTCTACGCTATTCATCACCGCCTCATCGATCAAGCCTGATTCCTGAAGTTTCCTGAATGCAAGAAAATTTCAATGTCGATGTACGACCTTTGCACGAAGCCCTGCCCTGTGCAGGCAGGGGTTTGACCCTAGCTCCCGGTCGTAAACCGGGCCGCCCTCGGCAAGCTGGAGGGGGTTATCGCAATTTCCGACATTCTTCACGCCTTCCGCAAAGCCACGCAAAATGAGGACATCCCCTGCGTTTCTTGAGAAATGCGGAGTGTTTCCGCAGTTCCGGCTACCCTGCCTAGTACTGACGTACCAAAATGACCGCAAATAATTGACTCCAAAGGCCTATTGGTTCGACGGAGGCATACCTCTAATCTGGACGCGACTTGGGAGGTAGTGTCCTGTGGCTCTGAAAGAGCGACGTGCAACTAGGCGATTCCTTATGCGTTTGCCGCTGACCGTCCGCTGGACGGACGAAAGTGTGGTTGGCGAGGCCGCAACGGAATCTCGAGAGGTCAGCTCGCACGGCCTCTATTTCCATCTGCCAAAGGGATTGAAGAGCGGCGCTCCGGTTGAAATCGTCATGACCCTTCCCCACGAATTGACGCAGGCGGGGCCGGTTCGTGTGCGGTGTCTCGGACGCGTGTTGCGGAGCAGTCCCGAACATTCTGGCGACGTGGGAGTGGCGGCGGCGATCGAGCGATACGAGTTTATGCGGAACGGCGAATCCGCCGCATAACGAGTTCTTGCCCAGACCCTGCGGAGATGGGTGAGAAAGTGCCGGGCGATTCGGGTCCCTCAGCCGGCGTCGCCCGGCTATTTATTTCTACAGGTGATCGCTCCGCAATCTCCCCGCTAAAATTGTTTCCCGAAGCTTTCCTCAACCACCTGGAATTTTTAGAGTGCCCGCGCAAGCCCCGGAAGACTTGAATTAATCAAATTCCTGGCGCGGGGGAGCTTGGTCCGCCCCGACGCGGCCAACCTCGATTTCGGCGCGAAAATAATTCTCTCCGCGGATCGGCCCGCCGGCGAGCCGCCGAAGCATCGTGAGCTGGCCGACGTGGGTGAGCGAATCCGCAATCGCGCCCTGGAAAAGTTTATCGGGCGGCGTATGCAGAGGGGCGTCCGAGGCCAGGTACGCGTCGAGCGTTTCGAGTGCCGCGAAAAATCGCTTACTTCCGTCGTTCCACGCGACCGGCGGAGAGTTGTGCCATTCCTGCTTTCCCTTCGCCAGCGACAGCGCCCAATCGATGAGATCGCCGAGGTGCGCGAGGATCTGCCCTGGGGTGCGCGTCTTGTCTCCCGCGCGAAATTCCGCGAATCCATCGGGCGCGCCGCGGAGCGCTTTGCCGCCGCGATAGGCGAGAGTTGCAATGGTATGACGAAGGAGTTGACGGCTCGAATCCGAAGCAGTTGTATTTGATTGTGCGTTCATAGCGGCCCAATCCTACCACGCAAATTGCGAAGCGATTAACGAAGCGCTGGATGCTAAGGCGGCTCGCGATAGGTGTGAGCAGCGCCCGGTGCAGTGAAATAGCTGAGGCTTACGGTGGCCAACTCATTCGCCGGAAACTTCGACTGAAATCGCTCGTTCGATTCCAATCCCGCTTCGCGCGCACAATCGAGAAAAATCGGGAGCTCGACCAGATATTGATCGGAGAAGCCGTGCGTGCCGTCGTATGCGACTGCGGGAGTCCTTTCGAGATTCGCTGCCGTTAGGTCGGGAGGAAGAGTGTGAAGCTCGAGATTGAGAAGACCGAACCGGCCGACGTAAGGACCCCAGCGGCGCAGATGTCGAACCAGGTTTTCTTCCAATTCATCCGGCGGAATTTCTTCGCCCATATAGGCGAATGCGCCGGTGGATTTTCCCCTTCGGCTTCCTCGAACGTAGTTCGCGGGCGGAGAGTAAGGACGATTGTGGTCGAGAAACGAGCGCACGTGGAGCAAATCGTGGATGTCCAGTCCCAGCTCCTCGAGATCGCCCGCGAGTTGCGCCGGGCGATTGATGTCGCCTGCGATGACGTGACACGAGGAAATTTCCGCCTTGCGCATATTTTGTTTTGCGACCCGGCGAGCAACCTTGTTGAAATCCACGCCGACGAGAATCAGCGGATGCTTGTCGAGAACGCCGCCGCGCGCCGTTTTGTTTTTCACGACCGTGTACAAATGCTCGAGGAATGCGCCATCGCCGCATCCCATGTCGCAAATACCCTGAGGCTGTGACTCCACCGGACGATTGAAAATCTCGACGATGATTTCGTCCACCTTTTTGAAGTAGGTCGTGTGAGCGCCGCCGCTCCCCCAGATATTCATTCCGCGATTGACGAGCAATTCGACACCGCTTTCATCCATCCGGGGAATGCGAGGATTGCCGAAGAGAAGCGTGTCCACAACATCGAAGAGTGGAAGGTATGAAACCGTGACGCCATACGACGTAGCAATTTGCGCTGCGTACTGGCCGCAGGATGTGAGGCGAACGCCGTTTTGTTCCCGTGCGAGCCAACCCTGGATCGCCAGGAGTTCCAACGCGCACTCCAGGCTCGCCTGATTCGCGTCGATATCTTTGGGATCTACGGCGCCTTGCCTGAGCCGATCGAGTATCCCGGCGCGGGCCAAAGCCACCATAGTCGGCCCCACCACCATTCCATCGAGGTATCTACGAATCTGGTCGCCCACTTTCGCATGGATCGGATCTGCGTGCGGGATCATGCCCCAATGCTCTTTCGTTCCGCGGACGAGCGCTTGCAAAGTTGCGAGAACGGGTTTGTCGGATTTTCCAAAGAGAAAATCCTCCAGGAACAGAGCTCGCGGAATAAACGAAACGACTTCATGGCAGAGCGGGGGAGCGAGTTCCAGCGCCACAGAGCCTTCGGCGGTCAAAGCGTAACGGGGAGAGCGCCCGTTTTCCTCGAGTCTTTGCGTCAACCAACCGCACGAAGCTAAAAGCCGGAGAGCCACTCGCAGGTAGCCGCGATTGCCGCCGGTTCGCGCGACGATTCCGTCGAGATTCACCTCTTCCGGCGCATCCGGGAAGAAATCAAAGATTTTGCGATCGGCGAGCGCCTGAATGGTCGGAGCCAGAACGATTCCTGAAAGGTGGGCGAACACCACGGCTCGAACGGCCGCTTTCTCGTCCTGGATTATCGGTGTATCAGCCATGAGATCTTGTGCCTTGACGGCGAGCCGCCGCTACTAGGTTCGCCCCTCGAACAGATTGCGTCCTTCGACCAGCGCGCGCATTTTGCGATCCACAACGCTCCGCTGAAGCATCCAGAAGCCGCAATCGGGATGAACGTATCGAAGGCGGTCCGGCCCGACCGTTTTCACGACGTGCTCGATGCGTTTTGCGATCAGTTCGGGAGTTTCGACCTCGTTGTCCTTGATGTCCACGAGCCCGATTCCCAGAGCAATCTTCGGATCGAGCGTGCGGAATTCCTCGAGTTCGTCGTAACCGCGACGCGCGAACTCGAGCACGAGGTGGTCGGCGTGAAGTGAGTTCAGGAAGGGAAGGAGATCGCGCCAGAATCCCTTCAGCATTTGCTGTCCGCCGTAGTTACCGAAACAAACGTGAACCGCTTTTTCGTTGAGGATTCCGCCGAGCACGTGATTGATGGTTTCGGCAGCCCACTTTGCGTCCTGCGGAAAGCCGATGATAGACGCTTCGTCGAGCTGCACCGTGTCCGCTTCCACGAACTCAAGCTGCCGGCGCAAAACATCGGCGATGTCCATTGCAAGATCAGCGATGTCGCCGTAGAAAAAATTCGTCAGGGCCCTCGCGAGCATGTGCGGGCCGGTGCAGGTGAACTTGAGCGGCAATCGAGTCAATGGGCGCACGAATTCGTAGTCGCGCGGAAGATTGAGCGTGCCCTCCCCGATCTTGCCGACCACCATGCCAGCGCTCAGAAGGCTCGAACCGGATGCGCGATCGGCCCGGTAGCGGACGAAATCCGAAAGCACGAACTGCTTTCGAATGCCATCCATCTGCGAAACAAAGTAATCGACCATACCGTTTGTCTCCGGATGGCTCGGGTCGAAGCGCATCAGTTCGCCGTCCGTTACCAGATCCAATCCTGCGAGTTCCTGCGTCTGCATGACGGCCATTACGGCATCGCGCAAGACCAGGCGAGAGGTGTTGCCCACGAGCCACGAAGGTACGGGGTAGCTGCCAACCGTTGTCGTCTTAATTCGAGGCGCCATAGCTCCTCCTTACTTGCGACCAGCATGACCCGCATTCTGACTCAGACGGCACGGGCGCGCAAACACGGCCGGATCACTCAGTTGGGGGAGTTGCGGATGCCTGCGCCGTGCCGACCCTGGGCGGCGGCCAAATCGGAGTCCGGGTTTTCCGCTGCGTGCGACTCTCTACGTTCGATATTCGCATCTCCTGAAAGATCGAAAATCAGCGGCGGCCAGCATACATGAAATTGGCCGATATGCGCACGGGATTTCGATAATCGGCCTTGACTTCGCAGAACGCGCTTGCAAAAATCCGCTCCCAAGGATCGGACGGGTGCTTTCCGGGCTCTTTGAAGTAGCGTGTGAGTTCGTGTGCGCCCGCGCACATCGCCGACTCCGCTTCGGTAACGGCCCGGAGGCAAGAGCAATCCGCCATGCCTGAGGTTGAATACTCCCCGAGCGAAATCATGACCATCGCGGCGGCGCGCAAGCTGCGAAACGGGGCGGTGTGTTTTGTGGGCATTGGACTGCCGAGCGCCGCGGCAAATCTCGCACGGATCACGCATGCGCCCGAAGTGGTGCTCATCTACGAGTCCGGGACGATCGGCGCGAAACCGAACGTGCTGCCGCTCTCGATTGGGGATGGAGAGCTTGCGGAAACGGCCGATGCAGTTGTCTCGGTTCCGGAGATTTTTCGTTACTGGCTGCAGAGCGGTCGCGTGGACATCGGATTCCTTGGCGCAGCGCAGATCGACAAGTTTGGAAACCTCAATACCACTTTTGTCGGCGGCACGTACGATTCGCCGCGCGTGAGGCTGCCGGGCGCGGGAGGTGCGCCGGAAATTGCGACGGCTGCGAAAGAAATCGCGATCATCCTGAAACAGAGCAAGCGAACGCTTGTCGAAAAGTTGGACTTCGTGACTTCCTCAGGCTATTACGAAGGACGAAGCGGGAACTGCCGCCCGCGAGGCCGAGGTCCGACCACAGTGATCACGGATCTCGGAATTCTGGTCTCCGATCCCGCAACGAATGAGCTGGTTTTGACCACGCTTCATCCCGGAGTGACTTTGAAGCAGGCGACCGACGCAACAGGCTGGAAACTCAGAGTGGCGCCAAAGCTCGAGGCTACCCCGAAGCCAACACCCGGCGAATTGGCCGCGTTACGCAAACTGCATGCGCGAACTGCCGCGGCGCACGGCAGCGCATCGAGCGGCGAGTAAAAATCTTGATTCATTTCACTCACCGTGCATCGAGCATGCTATTCAAGGATCGAAAGTGACGCGTAAGGCTGCGTTTTATGGCTGGACGCTCGTGGCCGCGTTGTTCGCGCTCGATTTCCTGAACATGGGTTTTCCCTTCTTCGGCGGCGCGGTGATCAATACCTACATGCTGAAACAAATTCCGATGCCTCGCAGCACCTACGGCCTCGGTTTCACGCTGCTCAATCTGTTTATCGGCTTGCCGTCCACACTCGTTGCCGCTTCAATCCTGAAGTGGGGCGCAAAATCCGCATTTGCAATTGGTTCAGCGCTGATTTTTTGCGGCACGCTCTGGCTTTCGCTCTTCGCCACGAAGCCGTGGCATTACCTCGCGGCGTACGGCGTGGTGATTGCGACGGGCATCAGCTTTTCCACGCTCGTTCCTGTCACAACCCTCACCGCGCGCTGGTTCAAGCGTTACCGCGGACGAGCGATGGCCATACCGCTGAGCGCTTCCGGATTTGCGGGATTTGTCGGTGCGCCTCTGATTAACAAAGTCCTTGCGGCCAATGGCGGCAATTGGCGCCAGGCATGGCTCGTCGTCGCCGGAATTTCCGTCGCGTCGGCTATCATCGCTTTTATTTTTGTGAAGGAACGCCCGGAGGATTTGGGGCAATTAGTTGACGGAGGTCCGGGGAAAGCAGCCGCGGGCGCAGCGTCCGCCGCGAATTCACGGATCACCGATTATGCGTGGACGCCGGGCGAGGCATATCGCACTCGATCTTACTGGATGATTCTGATCGGCGGGATCGCCTGCCAATTCCCGTATTTCTTTTTCGTGGCGCATTGGATTCTGCATTTAAGAGGCGCAAATATCGACGCGGCGACGGCGGCTTGGGCCATGGGTATCTTCACCCTGGGAGGAATTTGCGGGCGCGCGATCGGCGGGGTCCTGATGGACATGATGACTGCACGCTATGCGTTCATGCTCGGCCTGTGTTGCTATCTGGCAGGCTCGTTGATGGCGATGGAGGTTAGCGCCAGCGCATTGCCCACTGCCATCACCGCGGGCATCCTTTATGGCGCCGGATTTGGCTGGACATTTATTTGCCTGAACACGATTACGGCGCATTTTTATGGGCCAGCGGCATTCCCGAAGCTAAATGGAATGATGCTGGTGATGACGGGCATCGCCTGCTCGCCCGCCGGATTTGTTGGCGGCAAAGTGTTCGACAAATTCGGCAGTTATTCGCGAGCCTTCGAATTCAACATCGCGCTCGCTGTTATTGGTATCCTTGCGCTGAGTATTGCGATTACGCCGCGGCCCCGAACCCCCGTGGGCACGCGGCCGATCGACAGTTAGAGTAAGGAGAGACGGAATGCCGACCACGGTGCGAGACGTAACGTACGACGTCTTGCGCAATTTGGGAATGAATGTAATCTTCGGCAATCCAGGCTCGAGCGAGCTCCCATTCCTCAAAGATTTTCCCGCTGATTTCAGATACGTTCTCGCGTTGCACGAGCGCTCGGCCGCGGGCATGGCCCTCGGCTGTGCAATGGCGAAGGGAACTGCGACTTTCGTAAATCTCCATTCCATCGCCAGCGCGGGCAACGGATTGTCCGCAATCATCGATGCTTATTACTGTCACGCGCCGCTCGTTATCGCGACGGGCCAGCAGGACCGCCGCCAGATTCTCGCCGAACCTTTTCTCGTGAGCCGGGCAGTCGAGGTCGTGAAACCGTATGTGAAGTGGGCGTGCGAGCCTCTCCGCGCCGAGGATGTTCCTGCTGCGATTGCCCGCGGCTATTACATCTCCATGCAACCGCCCAAAGGACCTGTGTTCATTTCGATCCCCATGGATGATTGGAATCGGCCGTGCCAACCGTTCGCGGCTCGAAAGGTCAGTCAAACCGTGGCGCCGGATTTAGCGGCGCTCGAGGAAACGATTCGCGCTCTCGACTCGAGCAGGAGGCCCGCGATTGTCGTCGGCTCCCAGATCGAAGAAGACGGAGCGTGGAATGACGTTGTTTCACTCGCCGAGCACTTGAATGCGAGCGTTTATCAGGAACCTATCGCGCCACGCTGGACGTTTCCACGAACGCATCGTCTGTATTGCGGCGGCTTGCTGCCCGCGCAAGGGCCCCTTGCGAAACAACTGGAAGGGCATGACACGGTCGTTGTTATCGGCGCACCCGTTTTTCTCTACTATGCTTACGTCCCCGGCCCGACGATCGCGCCGGGAACAAAACTTTTTCAAATTACAAATTCAGCGTTTGATGCGGCTGCGGCGCTCGCAGGGACAAGCGTCGTCGGCAATATCGCGGCGGCCGTTCAGCACATTCGCAGCCGCGTGAAAGCGGTGGAACGCGTGGCGCCCCCTCCGCGATCCAAGCCGGCGGACCCGAAGCCCGAACATCCGATGACGGCATCCTATCTTTTCAGCGTTCTCAACAAGCTGCTTCCGCCGGACGCGATCATCGCGGAGGAATGTCCCTCGTCGAAAGGTGATCTCGACCGGTACATTGAATTGGAACAGCCGGGCTCCTTCTATTCCGTTCGCAGCGGAATTCTAGGATTTGGATTGCCGCTTGCCGTGGGTTTGCAGATGGCGAATCCGAGCCGTCGCGTGATATGCCCGCTGGGCGACGGTTCCGCGCAGTACTCGATCCAGACTCTCTGGACGGCGGTGCAGCACAAAGTGCCCGTGATTCTCATTCTGATTCGCAACAATGACTATTCGGCCTTGCGGGGATTCAGCGATTTCACGCAAGTCGGCTCGAACGTTCCGGGGATCGAAATTCCCGGCATCGACACGGTCAAGATCGCGCGGGGCTACGGCATGGAGGCTGTGGACGTGGATCGTCCCGAAGATCTTGCGCCGGCGCTCGCGAAAGCGCTTGCGATGAAGGCACCCTATTTGATCAGCGTAATCGTCCAAAAAGGCGGGCAGACCTGCATGGGAATGGATGCGACTGTGAATCCGCCGAATTATGGATAGCTGCGCTCGACCGACCCCAACCCTTGGTGTTATCCTTTTTCGCGTTGGAGCATTTCAATCGTGCTGCGCGGGTGTGACCGCCGGAGGCGCCTATGTCAGTCAGCTTTACTCTGAATGGTAAGCCGCAGACTGTGGATGTAAACCCGGAGATGCCTCTCCTCTGGGTCTTGCGCGACACGCTCAACCTGACCGGCACGAAGTTCGGCTGCGGCATGGCGCTCTGCGGCGCTTGTACCGTGCACATTGACGGCGAGCCGACGCGCTCCTGCGTCACCAGCATCTCGAGCGTCGCCGGGAAAAAGGTCTCAACGATCGAAGGCCTCTCGCCCGACCACAGTCATCCTGTCCAGGAGGCGTGGATCGAATTCGACGTGCCGCAGTGCGGCTACTGTCAATCGGGGCAAATCATGTCCGCCGCCGCGTTGCTCGCGAAAAATCAGAATCCGAGCGACGCCGACATTGACGACGCGATGAGTGGCAACATCTGCCGTTGCGGAACGTACCAGCGGATTCGCGCCGCGATTCACCACGCAGCCAAATTGCACGCCGCTCCAGCCTTGTCGAAACCATCGGCTCATCCCAGGGGCACGAAGGAGGAAGTGACCCGCACGGAGCTTGTCCCGGATGGTGAAACAGTCGTGGCGGGAGGTGCGCAATGAGCCTCGCAGCAAGCTCACTCGATCGCCGCAGTTTCCTGAAGACCGGCCTCGCAGGTGCTACGGGTCTTGTGATCGGTTTTTATGTGCCGGGGCGTTTTGAGACGGTCGCTGCGGAACCCGCCGCCGCGATCGCGACTTCTGCGATCAACGCGTGGATTCATGTAGGGACGGACGACGTCGTAACCATTCTCATCAGCAAGTCGGAAATGGGCCAGGGCGTTGTCACGTCGCTTTCGATGCTCGCGGCCGAAGAACTCGAATGCAACTGGGAAAAGATTCGAACCGAATTTGCTCCCGCCGCGCCCGTGTATTTTGACCCGGGATTCGGGATGCAGGGCACCGGTGGCAGCTCGAGCGTCCATTCCTGCTGGGTCCCGATGCGCAGGGCGGGTGCGATGGCTCGCGAGATGTTGATCGCGGCCGCGGCGCAGAAGTGGAATGTCGCGAAGTCGGAATGCCACGCGGAGAATGGCGCAGTTATTCACGCGGCTACTCACCGTCGGCTGGTCTATGGCGCGCTCGCCGAGGCAGCCGCGAAAATTCCTGCGCCGGCAGACGTCAAGCTCAGGGACCCAAGCGAATTCAAAGTCGTCGGCAAGGCGACCAAGCGGCTCGACACGCCGTTCAAAGTGAATGGCACCGCGGTCTTTGGAATCGATGCACGGTGCCCAGGGATGCTTCACGCCGTCGTGGCGCGGTGTCCGGTTTTCGGCGGCAAGGTCGCGAGTTTTGATTCCACGAAGGCCAAGTCCGTCCCCGGCGTGAAGGAAGTGATCCAGATTTCGAACGGCATCGCCGTTGTTGCAGACAATACTTGGAATGCCATGCAGGGTCGCAACGCTCTTGACGTGAAATGGGACGAAGGACCGAACGCGGGCGCGACGAGCGAAAGTATCCGCAAGGAGTTCGCAACAAGGACGGAGAAGCCCGGCGTCGAAGCACGGAAGCTAGGTGACGCTGCAGCGGGACTTGCGAGCGCCAAGCAAAAGCTCGAAGCCATTTACGAAGCTCCCTATCAAGCCCATGCCACGATGGAGCCGATGAATTGCACGGCGGACGTTCGAGCCGACAGCGTCGAGCTTTGGGTCCCCACACAATTTCAGACGTTGTCACAAGGTCTGGCGGCGAAAATTGCCGGCGTGAAACCGGAGGCCGTCTCCGTTCATACGACATATCTCGGCGGTGGATTCGGACGCCGCGGCTGGTCGGACTATGTCGGCGAAGCGGTGGAGGTATCGAAAGCGATAAAGGCGCCGGTCCAGGTGACATGGTCTCGTGAAGACGATATGCAGCACGATTACTATCGCCCTGCGTCTTACGCGCGATTCTCGGCGGGAATCGATGCCGATGGTTGGCCCGTGGCGTGGACTACGCGCATCGCATGCGATTCGATCATGAGCTGGTTTTTTCCCGGTTCCGTCAAGAATGGAATGGATTCCAGCAGCACCGAAGGCGCCGCCGATGTTCCTTATGACATTCCCAACATCCTGGTGGATTATCAACTCACGAGCGGCCCAATCCCCATGGGTTTCTGGCGGTCGGTGGGATGTTCGCAGAACTCATTTTTCAGCGAGAGCTTTGCGGATGAAGTTGCGGCGGCAACCAAAAAGGATCCGTATGAATTTCGCCGCCACCTGCTCGCAAAGTCGCCGCGGCATGTTGGCGTTTTAGATTTGGCCGCTAAAAAAGCGGGATGGGGCAAGCCGCTGCCGAAGGGCCATTTCCACGGCATCGCGGTGGTCGAGTCGTTTCATTCCTACGTCGCCGAAGCTGCTGAAGTTTCGGTGGACAGCTCGGACGGCACGGTGCACGTTCATCGCGTCGTTTGCGCTGTGGATTGCGGGCAGGTCGTAAATCCGGACACGATCGAAGCGCAAGTGCAGAGCGCGGTGGTTTACGGGCTGACGGCGGCACTCAAAGGCGAGATCACAATCGACCGTGGCCGTGTGGTGCAAAGCAACTTCAACGATTACGAAATGTTGCGCATGAACGAAATGCCCGTCATTGAGGTGTACATCGTTCCGAGTAAGGAAGTTCCCACAGGAATGGGCGAGCCCGGAGTGCCTCCTCTCGCGCCCGCCGTCTGCAATGCAATCTTCGCGGCGACCGGGAAGCGCATCCGCCGCCTGCCGGTTCGGTCGGAAGACCTGATCGGGTAGTGGCGAAGTACCGCTCGGGGCTTGTTTTCATTTTGATGAATTGCGCGCCGTGGGATTTATTTTCTTGAAGCCAGAGTGCGGATATGCGCAACGAGCGCGCGGATTTGCTCATCGGTCGTCGTTTTCTTGAACGAAGGCATGTTGTTTTTGCCCTCCTCGATGACTTTCCTCAGTTCCGCATCCGATTTCTTTTGAATTTCCGCTGACCGCAGATCGGCCACTTTCAGGCTTTTTCCGACTGGCGTGTTGCCGCTTCCGTCCACACCATGACAGGCCGCACAGTCCTTCTTGAACTCGGCTTTCCCATTCGTGGCTGCCTGGCCATCGCCGGCTCTTGCCGCCGGCACGAGGAAAAACATCAGTGCCATGAGAAGCCCGGCAGTTATTTCTAATGCTACGACTCGCGTCAAAATTCTGAGCGAGTTCGTACTGATTCCGTTTGCGTTCTCGTGGCTCACCGTTTCGCGGAGCTTACTCCCAGACATGCCTCCTCCTTTTCATTCCCGATCCTGCGCTGGTCAGGATACTGTGTTCGGGCGAAAATGCCAAACCGACGCGGCGCTGGGGTGACAGACCTGTGGAGGTTGCACTCGATACTGATTAACAGGGGGTACGTCAGCATTTTGTCAGGTTCAATATAATTAACGTTTAGCACGGTGCTAAAGAGTAGATACGCTTCCAGAGATTTTCCTTTGGCTCCTCGAGAGTGTTGATCGGGAGAACAATCAACCCCCAGAAGCGGACGCTTCAAGGTGCCATTCTGTGGTGTGTTCAGAAACTTGCCCGCCAAAGTAAATTGAGTGTATGTAATTTCACGCTGAGCATCGGCCTTCTGAGATTCCCGCCACTCCGGCGCAGACGAATTCTCTTGCTGCGCTTCGGCAAAATGTGGAATAGCCAGAAGCAGGAAAAGTAGAAACGATTGGTCGGCCTTCATTGCGTATTCACGTATTTGGATCGCCTCCCTGCATTGACGTTTGTCCTTGCAGTGTCCAGACGGTGCCCGATCGGCCCATCCACCGAAATCGCTTACTTCAGTCGGCCCACCTGATAATTCAGCGCTGAAAATTGCGCTTCATAATCGTACTTGGCGCTGGCATTCGCAATCTCGGCCTGGGTCATGTTCAACTGCGCCAGGCTGAACTCGATAATCGAACTTAACCCCAACTTATATCGCTCCTGCGCGAGGTCCCGAGCTTGCGCCGCCTGATGCAAGAGTTGATCGGTCAGCGAAAGGCGTTGAAAGGCTGAGTTGGCATCGAGCCATGCCTTGCGCACGTCGAGGACGATGCGGTTCTGGAGGTCGCGAAGATTCTGTTCCTGCGCGCTCGCTTCCGAATTCGCTTCGGACCGCAGGGCGCCGAACAAATGTCCATTGAATAGCGGTATGTTCACGTTGAACCCTGCCGCAGCATAACGTGGAGCGATGAGATCATCCTGATGATATGGCGTAAGGCCTGCCGCACCGACAGCGCTGATTGTTGGCAGCCACAGATCGCGTTCCGCAGTCGCATAACTCTTTGCGGAATTCACATCGAGCTGTTGGCTGATCAATTCAGGGCGGTTTTGCAGCGCCTCGCGGATGAGATCGGAAAGATCGGAGGGCGGCGCCGGCGGCAGAGGCTCTTCGGCAAGCGCAAAAATTTGCTGGTCGGAATAACCCATAGCTGCGGAGAGATCTGCAAATGACGCCTGGAGATCGTTCTGCGCCTGAACTAGAAGAAGCTGTGCCTGCGCGAGGTCCACGTTCGCGAAGCTCATGTCGAGTCCCGACTTAAGATTGTTCTTTGCAAGAGCTGCCACCTGGTCAGCGACGAGCTGGCGATCTTTGACTGTTTCCTGCGCCACCTGAAGCACAGCTTGCGCCTTCAATACTCGGAAGTATGCCTGATCCACGCGGACAAGCACTCCGGCGCGCGTGTTTACAATATTTTCCTGTTGCGCCTTTGCATGGAGGTCCGAACTCTTGACAAGTTCGTGCGTCCGGCCAAAGTCGGTGACGAGTTGGCCCACGGTTACACCGTTTGCATACCGGTCATAGATGACTGGATTGTTCAACCCGCCGGCGGCGATTCGGCTGTTGTGCTCCGCGGTGACTCCCGTGAGGCTGCCGTAAGCTTGCGGATAATACGCGGAGCGTGCTTCCTTCACGCGCGCCTGAGCCGCCGACGCGAAGTAAGTCGCCGCTTGAATCTGCGGATGATTCTGGACGGCGATTTTTTCCGCATCCTGAAGTGTGAGATTCCGAACAGCCTGAGCGTAACTTGGGCGCGGAGCGAAGCTCGCAACACACAATAGAATGACAAAGTGAGCATATTTCATTAGCGAGCCTCCTCCGCTGCGATTACCGCACTCGATTCGGCGCGGCGCTGGTAGATCATCAAATAGGCTGCTGGGACGACAAAGATCGTCAAGATAACTGATGCGATTAGACCGCCGATGATCACGCGAGCCAGCGGCGCGTATGCTTCGCTGCCTGTTTCAAATTTCAAGGCCATCGGCAGCAGACCAACCACGGTCGCAAGCGAAGTCATCAGGATGGGACGCAGCCGGATGCGGCAGGAATGAGCGACTGCCTCGCGAACATTTCGCCCCTCGGCGCGCAGCCGATTGGCAAAGTCCACGATGAGAATGCTGTTTGAAACCACCATTCCCGTCAGCATCACGATGCCCATTAGCGATTGGATGTTCAGGGTCGTGTCTGTAAACGCGAGCGTGAAGATGACGCCGACCAAACCCGTCGGAACGGCCAGAATGATCAGGAAGGGATCGATGAAGGATGCAAACTGTGCGACAAGCACAAGATAGACAAGCAGGACGGCCAGCAGGAGTCCGAATCCAAAACTTCGAAACGACGATTGCATCGTGAGGACCAGGCCTCGGACGTTGATTCGGAGATTGGGTGGAAGTTGTGTTGCCTCGACGATCTTGGAAACTTCCTTGGCCGGTCGTCCGAGGTCCTCGCCGGAGGGAGCGACGTAAACATCGATCGTCCTCTGTAATTGGTAGTGGTCCACCTCGGTAGGGGTAACAATCTGGCTGATGTCTGCCACTTGATCGAGGTAGGTTGGCAACTTCAGATTCGGGGCGTGTAACGGCATCGTTTTCAAATCTTCGAGGGATTTCACCTGGCTTTCCGGATACTGCACCGTCACAAAATAATTGTTCCCGCTCTTGGGGTCCACCCAGTAGCTCGGCGCGATCATGGCATTCGAGGTGAGTGCCGTGATGACGTTGTCCACAACTTCCTTCGGGCTGAGGCCGAGTTGGCTCGCACGTGCGCGATTTACATCCACTTTGAGCGCGGGATAATCCATATCCTGCGGGACGTAAACGTCGGCTACGCCCGGGAGTGCTTTGAATTTCTCTGCCAGTTCGAGAGCAACGCGATTGGCGGACTTCAAATCCATTCCGCTGACTTGCACGTCGATGGGTGCAGGCATCCCCTGGTTCAGAACCGCGTCCACCAATCCACCCGATTGAAAATAGGTCCTCAATTGAGGAAGTTCGGACGCGACTCGTTTCCGAACCTCGCTGATGTACTGAAAGCTGCTCACTCGATGCTCTTCTTTCAATCCAACCTGAATAAATGCCGTATGCATTCCCGAGTTCGGCGTGAACAGCGCCGAAAGATCGGACATGACGCCGATGTTGGCCACCACAGTATTCAATTCATCGGCAGGAACGACCTGATGGACAATCGCTTCCACTTGCTTGACATATTGTTCCGTCAACTCCAGGCGAGTTCCCGTGGGCGCTTTGATGTTGATGACGAATTGGCCGGCGTCCGTGCGGGGAAAGAACGAAACCCCGATGGAAGGGTATAGACCGAAGCTCAGAACAAAGACTCCGAGGAAAGCCAGAACGACTTCTTTGGGGTGGTCGAGCGCCTTTGCGACCCAATAGTCGTACCCGTCCAGCATTCGCTCGAAGCGCGCATTGAATGCGGCGTGGAATCGAGCGCCCCACGATACCTTCGGGCCTTCCGAACTACCTTTGTGATGGACAATCCCATGAAGGAATTGTGCGCAATATAGCGGAACGACCGAGACCGCAACGAAATAAGACGCAAACAAGGAAAGCACGACGGCCAGAGCGAGAGCGGTGAACAAGTATTTGCTGACGCCGAAAAGCAGAGTGACGGGAAAAAACACGACGATGGTGACGAGCGTGATCGCCAAAACTGCGAGTGCGACCTCATTCGCCCCTAGTTCGGAAGCCACTGCGGGTTCTTCGCCCAATTCGATGTGCCGGAAAATGTTCTCCAGAACGACCACGGAGTTATCGAT
>JBAWGF010000139.1:0-13169 GCA_049592615.1 Candidatus Acidiferrales bacterium | reverse complement strand
GTGTGCATCTCATTTCCGTTCCGGGTCACATTGAGAACATGTATTGCGTGAAACTCGAAGGCGGCGGAAAGACCGCATTTCTCTTCGCCGATCTCGTCCCCATGACTCCGCATCTTGGTCTCCCATGGATCATGGGCTACGATCTCTATCCGATGCAGACGCTCGAAAATAAGAAGAAATGGATTCCGCTGGTTGGCGCAGGAGGCTGGCTCGCGCTCTTCGGCCACGATCCCGTCATTCCGGCCGCTTATCTCCGTGAACGCGACGGCCAATGGGAACCCCAACCCGTGAAAGTGGACTGAAAATGGCGAAGGCAAGAAAAAGCAAATCGAAAAATGAACCTGTAAGAATCGGAATCATCGGCGGCAGCGGTCTCTACACCATGCCGGGTCTCACGAGCACGCGCGAGGTCCGCGTCAAGACGCCCTTCGGCGATCCATCCGATGGCATCGTTATAGGAACGCTCGAAGGGCGGCGCGTCGCATTCCTCTCGCGCCACGGCCGCGGGCATCGCTTCGGCCCCAGCGAGATTAATTACCGCGCCAACATTTGCGCGCTGAAAATGCTCGGCGTCGAGCGCGTCATTTCCGCCAGCGCCGTCGGCTCGCTCCGCGACGATCTTCCGCCGCTCGATTTCCTCATTCCCGATCAATTCTTCGATCGCACGCGCGGCCGCACTGCAACTTTTTTCGGCGGCGGAATCGTAGCCCACGTCAGCTTCGACAAGCCCACCTGCACGCATCTCTCCGCGCATCTGGCGGACGCCTGCGATCGCTTGGGAGTCAAAGCTCATCGCGGCGGCACCTACGTGTGCATGGAGGGCCCGCAGTTTTCGACCCTCGCCGAGTCTCACACCTATCGCCAGCTTCGCTTCGACGTCATCGGGATGACGAATCTCACCGAAGCGAAGCTCGCGCGCGAAGCCGAGCTTTGCTATGGCGCGTTCGCCATGATCACGGACTACGATTGCTGGCACCCGCAGCACGACGCCGTCTCTTTGACGCAAATCCTCGAGAATCTCGGAAAGAATGCGGAAAATGTTCAGCGCGCCATCCGCGAAGTCGTCCGCGCTCTGCCCGACGAACGCGCATGCAAATGCGGCTCGGCGCTCGCGCACGCGATTGTTACGGATCGCAAGGCCATTCCCGCGGCGGCGAAGAAGCGCCTCGCGCCCATCATTGGAAAATACATTTCCTGACTGGAGCTTTCATGTCCTTACTTGTCGTCGGTTCTGTCGCGTTTGACGCTATCGAAACGCCGTTCGGAAAAGTGGACCGAACGCTCGGCGGCGCCGCAAGCTATTTCGCGCTTGCTGCGAGCTATTTCACGCCCGTCCGCGTCGTGGCGATTGTCGGCGACGACTTCACGGAACAAGACAAAGCCGTTTTTCGCGGCCGGCACATTGACCTCTCCGGCGTCGAGCACGCACCCGGAAAGACTTTCTTCTGGGCCGGCCGCTACAGCCAGAACATGAACGAGCGAACTACTCTTGCGACCGAGCTCAATGTTTTCGCCGAATTTCGCCCCACCTTGCCGGACGCCTATCTCGACTCTTCGCACATTTTTCTCGGCAATATCGATCCCACTCTCCAGCGCTCCGTCCTCCATCAAGTCCGCGGCAAGCCGAAGTCCGTTGGCCTCGACACCATGAATTACTGGATTGACCGCACTCCCGCGGAGCTCCGCGAGACGCTCAAGCACACGCAAATCCTCATGATCAACGACGACGAAACGCGCCAGCTCACCGGCGAGCACAACCTGATGCGCGCGGCGAAGCACATCTTCCGGATGGGCCCGCGCACGCTGGTGATCAAACGCGGCGAACACGGCGCGCTCATGGTCCACAATAAATTCATGTTTTCCGTTCCTGGATTTCCTCTCGAGGAAGTCCACGACCCCACCGGCGCGGGGGACAGTTTTGCCGGCGGGTTCATGGGCTATCTCGCGAGCGCTCGCAGGATCACCGATGATTCGCTCCGGCGCGCGATGGTGTATGGCTCCGTCCTCGGCAGCTTTGCCGTCGAGCGATTCGGCGTCCAGCGCCTCACGCATCTCACGCGCCGCGAAATCGATTCACGCGCCCGCCGCTTTTCGCATCTCACATCCTTCAATCTCTGACACGACGCAAGGAACCGCGCCGCTGTCTCAATTCCACTCGCACCGCCGCAGCCGCAAACGTTGTAGAATGCCGCCAGCATGAGTCTGCGGGGGGTGCCATGCTGCTCGATCTCAATATTCACATAATCGGCAGACTGCTTCTGGCCGCGCTCCTCGGCGGCGTCGTCGGCCTCGAGCGCGAATTGCGCCATAAGCCCGCCGGCCTTCGCACCATGCTCCTCATTTCGGTCGGCTCCGCGCTGTATTCGATTATTTCTTACGAAGCCGCATCCGCATTCGGCGGCGACCACACGCGCATCGCCGCGCAAATTATTCCCGGCATCGGATTCATCGGCGCCGGCGTGGTGATTCGCGACCGCGGCGCTGTCACCGGCATCACCAGCGCCGCAACCATTTTCGTAATCGCCAGCGTGGGAATGGCCGTGGGCTCGGGTCTGCCCGTCACCGCGATTTTTACCACGTTCCTGCTCCTCGTCGCTCTCGTTGCCCTCGGAATATTCGAAGACCGCGCCGGCATCCGCTCTCACCGCATGACTTTTCGCATGTCGGCGAAGATTGGCGAGGGACTGATCGAAAATGTCCACAAGATCGTCGAGGCAATTGGAATCAACGCCCAGCGGTGGAAAACTCAGCAGACGGACGGGAGAACGCAGGTGGAGTTCGACGCCGAACTGAACATGTCGCAGGAGCGCGAACTTTTTTCGCGCCTGAACGCACTCAACATCCACGGCGAGGGACGGCCCACACCCGCCTGAACGAGCCGCGCCTGCTCTCCTCGCAATCCTCATTCATTGGTTCCGCGTATTTCGAATTCCGTCTTGCCTTTGGCTTTCATTGCTTTTGTCTGATTTCGAGTGGTCAGTGTTTTCTGATTTCAGTCTTGCCTTTGCCCGTCATGGCCCTTATCTGTGTTCATCTGTGGTTGCGTTTGGTTTCGGCCCGGCCAACCCTTCCTCTCATCCCCGAATCCGAGTTGACGGGTCGCTCGCCGGGATGCTATCAATTCTTGTCGTTTGTGCAGGGGGATTTGCAGGCGGTGATTTGGTTCCCTCGTTCCGCTTTCCGGGTCGCGATGCCGAGCGGCCTCAGGATCCCCGTGAAGGTCACAGGAGGAAGGGACTGATGCGTTCGCGCTGTGCCGCGTCCATCGCGCTTGCTGCTCTTGCCGTGCTACTGGCGAGCTGCAGCAAGGGTGGTGGTGGCACGGTGGAAAATCCCACGCCCATCATCGGCGGGCTTTTTCCGGATAGCGCGACTGCAAACGGACTCGGCCCATCCACGTGTGCCTCAGGTCCGATGCTCAACCTGAATGTCACGAGCCTTGCTGGGTTTAACACGTTTGTTGAAACCTCCGTCGTCCAATGGAACGGCTCGCCGCGTACGACCACGTTTAACGTCAACACCGCCCAGCTCGTTGCCTCAATCCTGGGCTGCGATCTCGCGAATCCCGGTACCGCGCAGATCACGGTCGTCAATCCCACACCCGGCGGCGGAACATCGGCATCTGTGACGTTCGTCATCAATCCACAGTCGAATCCGGTGCCCTCGGTCTCGACGCTCAATCCGTCGAATACCCCTGCTGGCGGACCTGCTTTCTGTCTCACAGTCATCGGGACGAACTTCGTTTCGAACTCCACCGTCGCGTGGAATGGCAGCCCGCGCGGCGCGTCTGCAATGTGCTCGGGTGCCTCTTCGACATCCCTCACCGTCCAGATCAGCGCAGCCGACATTGCGAATCAAGGGACTGCAGCCGTGGTGGTCTCAAATCCAGCACCCGGCGGCGGGACTTCCCCACCGTCCACGTTCACGATAGGTCCCGCAGCCGTCACCGGATTCCCGATCGTAATTTCCGTCAGCGCCTCCGGCGGCCCGGCCGACGGCTCAAGCTCCGCACCAGCGATGAGCGCCGATGGCCGCTACGTCGCCTTCTACTCGCAGGCGAAAAATCTCGTCGCGGAGGGTGCATCCGGAAACATTTTTGTGCGCGATACATGCCTCGGCGCAACGACCGATTGCACGCCGCACACGATTGCAGTTGATCTCGCCCCGGACGGCTCCGCCCCGAATGGCGATGCGTCTCCGGAGCTATCGATCAGCGCAAATGGCCGTGACGTCACTTTCGCTTCGATGGCCTCCAATCTCACCCTGGAGAGTCCGGTGGACAGCAATTCGAGCTTCTCGAATATTTATGTTCGCGATCTCTGCATCGGCAGCTCGATTCCCAGTGGATGCGTTCCGCATACGTCTCTTGTATCCGTGGACGTTCACGGCGCAGCGGCTCCGGGATCGAGCCAGTTGCCCTCAATGAGCGCCGACGGCCGCTTTGTCGCGTTTGCATCGAACGGAGCAGATCTCGTTTCTGGCTTGTCCGACCCCATGATGACAATTTTCATACGCGACACTTGCATTGGTCCGACTGCCACGACTTCATGCGTCAAGCGCACAACCGCAGTCGCCATAGATTCTGCTGACCAGACTCCTGGTCTCGAAGCGGACGAGCCCCAAATTTCCCCCGATGGCCGCTTCGTCACATTCCAGACGTGGGCGCCGAAGCCGGGCTTTGACGGCCAATTCGTATCAGGGATTTTCTTACGCGATACGTGCGCAGGCCCGGCCGCACCAGAGACTTGTGTTCCTTCGACGACACGAGTCTCGCTCGCGAATGACGGTTCTGTCCTCGACGGCGTGAACCAGCTTCCTTCCGTCAGCGCCGATGGTCGCTTCGTCGCTTTCCAGTCCCTCCCATTCGCCGGGGAAGAGAACTCCAAAGTCGCGCAGACCATTTTGCTCCGTGATACTTGCATCGGCGCGGCGGCTTCGGACGCGTGCACTCCATCCACGAAAATAATTTCTTCCACCGATGGAATGACGGACGCGTCGTTTCCTTGGATCAGCCCTTCCGGGCGTTTCATCACCTTTCTCGTCTCGCCCAAAACTCCTGACCAACCGATCGGACTCACGAGCGCCCTCCACATTTTCGACACTTGCTTAGGAGTCGCGGAAGACTGTGCTCCCACGGAAAGCACGATTGCCTCGCATGACGCCGCTTTTCGATCGATACCAAGCGTGGACCTCCCGTCTCGCGTGCCGCTCACTCCTGACGGGCGAATCGCCGCATTTTTCTGGTCTACCCCAGACCACTCGTTGCCGTCGAGCGGTCTCGGCGATGTCTTCCTCACCGCCGCGCCCACCAGCCGGCGATAGGCGCGTTATTTCCGAATTTGCTTAACCTCGCGCGGCGAATGCCCCTCGTTAGCCTTTTTTCCTGGCCTGTTGTCTTCATCAGCATTTGCCTGCTCCTACCTGTGTGTATCCGCCTTTATCTGTGTTCATCTGTGGTTGCATTTCCGCCGCTTAACCACGGAGCGCGGCTGGACTCCCTCGCACAAATTCCTTATCCTCGATTTGGCCCATGCCGCAACCTCTCAAGCCTCCCGCACTGAAATCCGGCGACGCAATTCGTGTCCTTTCGCTCTCGAGTCCCGTTGAGCCGGAGCGAGTGCAAAGAGGCTGTGACGAACTCGCGCGGCTCGGCTACGCAACGAAATTCGATCGCGCTTCCGTCCTCGCCAGCGACGGGTTTTTCGCCGGCTCTGCCGCCGATCGTCTTTCCGCCTTGAAGGAAGCGCTGGCCGAGCCGGCTACTCGCGCCATTTTTTTTTCACGCGGCGGCTACGGCGCGAATTATTTGCTCGAGGGGTTTGCCCCCAGTCTTCCGTCGCCGAAAATAATTCTCGGCTACAGCGATCTCACATCACTTGAGATTTTTCTCTGGCGGAAGTTCCGTTTGGTCACGCTCTACGGCCCCATGGTCGCTCACGGATTCGAAAGAGGCGCAGGAGCGCCCGAAGGATACGACCGCGATTCACTCTCCCACGCGCTCACCGAAACGAAAAACGGCTGGAAAATCGATCTTCGCGGCGAATCGCTCGCGAGCGGCACAGCCGAAGGAATTCTTCTCGGTGGCTGCCTGACGTTGATTGAAACCACGCTTGGCACTCCGTGGGAGCTCGACCCAGGCGGCGCGATTCTGATTCTCGAAGACCGCGGCATGAAGCCCTGGCAGGTGGACCGTGCATTGATGCATTTGATGCAGGCGGGAAAATTCGCGAAAATCGCGGGCTTCATTCTCGGCGATTTTCCGGAATGCGATGGCCCCGCCGGCAGCGAAACCGTGCGAGACGTCGCGAGCCGCATCTTGAAGCCCCTGGGCGTTCCGATAGCCTGGGGCGCTCCCATCGGACATACGTCGCGCCCGATGCTTACGCTTCCCCTGGGCGTTCGCGCGCGTCTATCGACCAATGGTTCGACGCGGCTCGACATCCTCGAGCCCGCATGTACGTAGCGCGAACATTCTTGGAAGGAGATTGACCATCGGAACTCGCGCAGCCAGAACCGTCGAACACATTCACCTGCTTGGTATCGCCGGCGCTGCAATGGCGCCCGTCGCCGGGATGTTGAAGGAGCGCGGCTTTCACGTCACCGGCTCGGACGTCAACGTCTATCCACCTGCCTCGACGCTTCTCGATTCGCTCAAGATCAAATGGAATGAAGGCTATCGCGAAGAAAATCTGAAACCTGCGCCGGACCTCGCTGTCATCGGCAACGTGATCGCGCGGGGCAATCCGGAATTGGAATTCATCCTCGACGAAAAAATTCCATACTGCTCGATGGCGCAGTTGCTCGAGGATTATTTCATTGCCGGCCATACATCCATCGTCGTCGCGGGCACTCACGGTAAGACCACGACTACCGCGATGCTCGCATGGATTTTTCACACAGCCGGGCGCCGCCCCGATTTTCTTGTCGGCGGCGTGATGCCCAATTTCAACGACCGAAGTTACGGCCTCGGCGGCGGGGAAGAATTCATCATCGAAGGCGACGAATACGAGACCGCGTTTTTCGACCGCGGCCCGAAATTTCTGCACTATCATCCCGACGAGCTCATCCTCACCTCGCTCGAATTCGACCACGCGGACATTTATCCCGACCTCGCTTCGATCGCGCGGCAATTTCGCCTGCTCGTGAATCTCGTCCCGCGCCGGGGACGCGTTCTGATTTGGGGCGAAAGCGCGGACTTGAGAGAATGCGCGAAGAAAGCGTTGTGCCCCGTCGAAACGTTTGGCCTCACGCCGGACAACGACTGGTGCGCCGGCGACATTCTCTGGCACGATTCCGCCACTGAATTTCGAGTCGCTTTTAAGGGCAACGAAGTCACGCGCATCCGCATGCCGCTCGCCGGGCGTCACAATGTCCTCGACGCGCTCGCCGCCGTCGCTCTTGCTTACGGCCGCGGCGTCGAATGCGAAGCCATCGAGGGCGCGATGGCCACGTTTCAATCCGTCCGCCGCCGCATGGAAGTCAAAGGCGAAGCAAACGGAGTTCTCGTCGTCGAAGATTTCGCGCATCATCCCACGGCCATCGCCCTCACTCTCGAAGCCACGCGCACCCGCTGGCCCGGCCGCAAAATCTGGGCGGCCATCGAGCCGCGCTCCAACACCATGCGCCGAAAGATATTTCAAGACATCCTGCCCGAAGCGCTTGCCGTCGCCGATTCTGTTTGCATCGGCCCCGTCAGTCGCGCGCAACTTCTTGCGGATGAAGACCGCTTTTCCCCCGATGCGGTCGCCGAAGCGATTCGCAAGCGCGGACGCGACGCCCGCGCGTTTTCGTCCGCCGCTGAAATCGCGGAGTTCATCGCGGCGAATGTGAAACCCGGCGACCTCGTCATGGTAATGTCCAACGGCAGCTTTGACGGCCTCGTCGGAAAGCTGCTCGACAAATTGAAATCGCTCGCCGGAGCCCGCCGATGATTTCGAGCCGTTTTCGGTGTTTGTCATCCCGAACCCGGTCGCGCTTTTCGCGAACGGGGGTGAGGGATCTGCTTTTTCTCTTGCTCGCACTTTCCTTCTCAATCCGCCCGGCTTTCGCCACAGTCAGTTACGAAGTTTCGCTCGACCACCCGGAGCAGCACGCGTTTCACGTCATAATGACAATTCCGAGCGCCGCTCCCGGAACGCTTGTTGCCATCCCTGCTTGGAACGCGACCTATCAAATTCGCGATTTTGGCCATCGAGTTCGCGACGTCGAAGCACACTACCAGTCGGGCGAGAAATTGAATGTCCGCAAGCTCGACAAGCAAACCTGGCAGATCGCGGACGCTCCTGCGTCGAACCCAAGTCCGTCGCCCGGCGAACTCACGGTTCGCTATTCGATCGAATGGGACGACCCCGGCCCGTTCAATTCGCAATTGAACGCGCACCACGCGTTCATGAATTTTGCGGAGACCCTGATGTACATCGCGAACAGGCGCGGCGAAGAAGTTTCGGTCCGATTTGCGAATGTTCCGGCAGGCTGGAAGACATTCGCCGAACTCGACCGCGGCCGCGCGGACAACTCTTACGTCGCGGCGAATTACGACGCGCTTGTGGACGCTCCGTTCGAAGCCGGAAAGTTCGAGGAATTCGATTTTACGAGCGCCGGAGCAAACTTCCGCGTCGTCGTGGACGCGAAAGATTGGAACAAGGGTCACCTTGAAGAGGGTCTTCGCCGCATCACGGATTATCAATTGAAACTGATGGGCGTCGCGCCGTTCAAGGAGTACACATTTTTCTTTCACATTGGCCCGTATCTCGAAGTGGGCGGCGGTGGGATGGAGCACTCCAATTGCACGGCCATTTCCGCGGGTTCGCTGGAAGCAGCCGTCGCTATTGCATCGCACGAATTCTTTCACACCTGGAACGTGAAGCGCATTCGCCCGCAGGCATTTGAGCCGGTGGATTTTACGAAGGAGCAGTACACGCGCGCACTTTGGTTTGCCGAAGGCGTGACGAGCACCTATGGCGCCTACACTCTCGAGCGGAGCGGCGTCTATCCAAAGGATGTGTTCTACGCCGAGCTCGCTTCGCAGATCGCCGAGCTTCAATCTCGCCCCGCCCACAAATGGCAGAGCGCGGAGGAGTCAAGCCTCGACACCTGGTACGACAAATATGATTTGTATCGCCAGCCGGATCGCAGCATCAGCTATTACAACAAGGGCCAGATTCTCGGAGTGCTGCTCGACCTTGCCATTCGCGACGCGACGGACAATCACAAATCGCTCGACGACGTCCTTCGCCGCCTGGATGTGGATTACGCGCAAAAGGGAAAGTTTTACAACGAGAGTGAAGGCATTCGCGCGGTCGTCGAGGAAGTTTCAGGGAAATCTTTCGTGGATTTTTTCAGGCGTTACGTCGCGGGCGTGCGAGAAATTCCCTACGCCGATTTTTTCGACGCCGCCGGGCTTGAACTCAAACTCGATTCCTCTGCCGGCGCGGACCTTGGATTCCGCCCCAGCCGCGCTCCCGGAACGGGAGAAATTGTTTTGAGCGTCGTGCCGGGAAGCGACGCTGAAACCGCCGGCCTTCGCGCGGGCGATGTTTTGTTGAATGTGGACGGCGACCCGTTTCCGCGAAGCGTTCGCGCGTGGCTTCGCAATCACAAGCCGGGCGAAACCGTGAAGTTGCGCTTCCGCCGCGAAAACAAGGACTTCGACATTTCCTACGCGCTCGGCTCGAGCTCCGAAGCGAGGTATTCAATCGTCGAATCCGCGCAGCCGTCCGATCGCCAGCGCCGGATTCGCGACGGTATTCTCCATGGCACGACTGATTGACATGCGCCGCTCGCTCCACTCATGATTCGCACGATCGCCCTCGCTATTTATTTTGTCCTCGCTCTGCTCCTTGTCATGCCCTGGCTCATCATCTGGAGTGTTCTTACGGGCAGTCCGGATTTCATGTACGAAATGGCGATGCGCGCCGTGCGTTTGGGAAATCGCATCGCGGGAATTCGCGTGCGTGTCGAAGGGCTTAAAAATATTCCGCCGGGCGTCTGCGTTTTTGCCGCCAACCACATCTCGAATGTGGATCCACTCGCTTTCGTGCCTGCGATTCCGCGCCGCGTGTCGCTCCTCGCAAAGAAAGAAATTTTTCGCGTTCCATTTCTTTCCGCTGCGATGCGCCTCGCGAAGTTTATTCCGGTCGATCGCGAGGACAAAGAAGCCGCCGCCGCGAGCGTGGACATCGCCGTAGAACGCCTGAAAGAAGGCCTTTCCTTCGCCGTGTATCCCGAGGGCACGCGCAGCCCCGATGGCCGCTTGCGCCCATTCAAAAAGGGAGCCTTTGTTTTGGCGATACAGGCGGGTGTTCCCGTCGTTCCCGTTTCGATTGTGGGAGCGCAGAAACTTATGCGCAAAGGCGAGTGGACGCTGCGGCCCGGCGAAGTGATCGTCCGCTTCGGCCCGGCAGTGGACGCTTCGCAATACTCACTCGACCACCGCGCCGATCTTCTCGCTCGCGTCGAATCCATCGTCGCTGCGAACCTGCCGGAAGATCAGCGCCCACTCGCGCCGGTCCGCTCCTAACTCTCGGCGGATTCTCCAGTCATGCGCGCGACCTGCTCGCGCAATTCTCGCAGCTCGCGTTGCAGCTCGGGCAGACGATTGAACACCGCGACGGATTTTCTCCATGCGAGATTGTCCATCGCGGGGTAGCCGGAATAAATCGCGCCGGCAGGGACGTCGTTCGGCACGCCGCTCTGCGCCGTGAGAGTTGCGCCGTCGCCGACGGTCAGATGCCCCGCGGTGCCGACCTGGCCCGCGAGGATGCATCGCTTTCCGATTCGCGTGGTGCCCGCCAGACCCACCTGGCCGCAGAGAAGCGTGTCCTCGCCGACTTTGCACGCGTGCCCCACCTGCACGAGGTTGTCGATTTTCGCGCCGCGGCCGATGCGTGTCTCGCCGATCGTCGCGCGATCGATCGCGCTGTGCGCCTGAATCTCCACGTCATCTTCGATCACAGTGATTCCGGCCTGGCGAATTTTGTGCCATCGGCCGTCCGCCTGCTTCGCGAAGCCGTACCCGTCGCTTCCCACCACGACGCCGTTTTGCAGCAGCACGCGATTTCCGATTCGGCACTCTTCGCGTACGCATGCGTGTGAATGCGCGAAAAAGTCGTCGCCGATTTTCGCAGCGCGATAGATCGTCACAAAACTGTGCAGCACGGCGTTGCGCCCGATCTCGGCGCCCTCGTCCACGAAACAGTACGGCCCGACGTGCGAGCCTGCGCCGATCTTCGCCGACTTCGCCACGACGGCCGTCGCATGAATTCCCGGCGCGAATTTCGCCGCGGGATGGAATATCTCGATGGCGCGCGCGAAATCGAGATACGGATTGTCCGAACGCAGCGCCGCCATGCGCACCGCTCCCGAATCCTTTGCGACAACGATCGCCGAGGCATTCGACGTCTCGAGCGCGGCGCGGTATTTTCGATTGGCGAGAAATGTCAGCTCGCCCGTGCGTGCCTCTTCGATTCCGGCGACGCCGGTAATTTCGAGGTTTGCGTCGCCCTCGACTTCGCATCCCAGTTTTTCGGCGATCTGCCTAAGTTTCATGACGAATTCTCCTCGCAGCAGTTTTTCGTCCGGCCAGTGTACAACCAGGCGGTGACGACTGGCGAGAGACTAGTGACCAGTGACTTCAACTGGTCTCATAAATGGGCGGAAAGGGCGGGGTTTCAACCCCTGAGGCCGGAATGAAGAAGAGCGTTTAGCGGACCAGCTCAGACGCTTCGAACAGAGTATTTCGGCAATCCGCAGTGAACGCAGCGACGGGCGGGGTACCCGAGCCGGTACCACCGGTTCGCTGAAAACCATTTCCCGCAGCGAGGACACTTCCAAGTCGCCTGTCGCGCTCCAACGACAAACGCAGTGACCCACCAGATGAAAAGGATTACGCTGCCGGCAGTCGCAGTGTGAAACACCTTCTCGAACACCAAGAACGAAAATATGCAGACAGGAACAAAGCTCAGGGAGAGCGCAAAGAGGTATTTCCTCAATCGCCTGTATTCTTGCCATTTCTTGTGGTAATTGCTCATTCGCCGAAGAGTTTGGATTGCGCTGCTATCGGCGCTCGCGCACCGCGCACCGGATGCGGCGTCCGGCGTGCAACGCCGACCACGCCGAGCACCTTCATCTCCGCGAGCGCCGTGCGGGGAATGAACATTCGCAGGCTGTTGCCGTGCAGGTCGGGTGGCGTGAGTTGCACACCCGAATCGAGCATGTCGAGCAAATCGTTCGACACGATGCCTTCGATCACATCTTCATCGCGAAATCGCAGCCGCACCCACAGCCCGTCGAGTTTCGGGCGGCTTAAAAATGTCTTGCGGTCCGGCTCGAACGATTCCGTGAACTCGCGCACGAAATAAACGGATTTCACGTCTTTCAGAGCGATCTCGCGGTGCTCCCCGTCGGGTGTGAGCAGGTCAATCATCTCCGCGCGGCCCAGCATCATTGGATTGAGATAGCCCTGCACCGGCGTCGCGTCGAGGAGGAGGACGACGACTTTTTTGTGCGTCGAGGCTGGCGCTCGGTTTTTCACGCGAAGCATTCCGTTCGTTCGAAAGTTGGTAACTCGCCCACCGATGTTACTCCGCTGATTCGAATAGTTGAACCGAGTCTTTGCGAATGGTCACGATGCGTCACCCTCGCGGATTTTGGGGCGGTTAAGTAGGAAACGGAGCGACGTCGGGCGTTGGCTTGACAATCGCGCTGTGGCCAACCGACAATGCCGCTCACCATTACGGAATGGGATTCCAATGAGCAAGTCACTCGCTTCCCGTATTTTCTTCACCGCTTTTATCGTGGCAATGGCCGCTTGTACTGCCAGCGCGCAGGTCACCATTCGCAACTACCGTTACCGGTTGTCAACGCGTTCGCACGAACCCGCATTTGCCACCGAGATTTCGTCCACCGTCGACTTGCGGGGGACACGCTACGAGGTCGAGTCGGACCCCCAAGGGCGGACCACGCGGATTGCCGTGATTCGCAAGGACAAAAAGCTTTCCGAGACATTCTTCCGCTTTGCAGGCGACGCGAAGCTTCCAAACGGGTACGAAAACTTTGATGCGGGCCAAATTACAGGGACCGTGGCAATCAAACGGAACGATGCAGGTGACCGCATTCGTGAGGATTACTTTACGGTCGGAGGGACACTCACCGAGTACATGGTGTACACC
>JBAWGF010000138.1:0-2502 GCA_049592615.1 Candidatus Acidiferrales bacterium | reverse complement strand
ACCTACAGGAGTACGTGGCGCACCATTCGGTTCGTGTCGAACGCTTCGCGTGATCGCGCGATGCTCCGGCGCGCGTTGAAGCGAACGCGAAAGCGTTAACACTCGAGACACTCCGCAACTTGCATTTTTCCAGCAGGCGATTCAATCTGAAGATTCCGCTCCCGGGCAACTCATCATGCAGGACACCAAATTGAAGAGCGACACCTTCAAGGCAGAACAGCCGAAGATACCCGGGGTGTCGAATGCTCCGAAGCCCAAGGCTGAGGCGGCTCCCGCGGCGGGTACGGGTCCGGCGGGAAATTCAGCGGCAACGGGCGAAGCGACAGGGAAGATTGATTCCGAAGGGCTGTCCACACGGCTGACACTATCCATCGCGGGGGCAATCATCGTCATCATCATCGGCGTGTGGTGGAGTCATCGCAAGCCGGCCGAAGCCGTTGCTCCCGTTGAAACTACGGAGGCTGCAGCGCCGGTTGATGCTGCGCCCAAACCGGCTGCGGAAAATTTGCTGACCGGGCCGGGAGAAATCGCGACGACGGAGCAATTGGCAAGTCCGTGGTCCTCGAGGAAATTCCTTTTCCGGAATGATACGACGGGCGTGATTGCTCCGGCGATGGTGGTGCATCTCCCGAGCGGGGCGTACTGGGGATTTTCGCTGCGCGAGCCTTACGGAACGTGCGACATGGAATGGGTGACGGACCTCGGCAGACTGCGCGAGGAATACCACTTTCGCGCCGAACATCCGATGGTGGCCGATCCGTGCAATCATGCGGTTTTCGATCTGGCGCGATACGGGAGCGGACCGAACGGGCTCGTGCGCGGTGAAGTCGCGCAGGGCGCGGCAGTGCGGCCTCCCATGGCGATTGAGATTAAAACGCAAGGAAAAGCAGTGATCGCGGTTCGGATGGAGTAGCTTTCGTCGAGCAGACCGCGCGGTGTGACTCCCGTTTAGTTCGAAGCACTCGCGCTATCGAGCGCGGCGCATCGCTGCACTTCCTGATTCATCTTCCCCACCAGCACCATCGCCACCATTTTCTGGTCAGCCAGCCACGACCAAAGAGGGTGGCCGAATGTCGCGGGACGATTGTGCTCCACGAAGAAATGAGAAAACCACGCGAGCGCGTAGGGCACGACGAGTGCGGCCAGGACAAACCAGGGACGCCTGAGAATTATCGCGGCAAGGATCAGCGTCCAGCCGATGAGCGTACCGGTGGAGTGAAAGATCCGAGTGAGCGGTTGGCGATGCGCCAGGACGTAGAAAGGCCAGAACTCCGAGAAATTTTTGGGATCCTGCATGGAGCAGATTCTAGCGCATCCGACGATTCATGCAAGCTGCGAAAAAAACGCCACTGTCTCGCTCCCAGCGAAGCGAGACAGCGGCGTTCGAAACGGTTTCACCGCAATTACTCGCCGTTCAAGTCCTCCACCGACCGAGCCACCAAAACCGGCTTGGTCGTTTGTGGATCGATGAGTACGAACCCAACCACGCGAAGCGGGATCGCCTGCGTCCCGGTGAGGGCGGAAAGGCCACTGAGATTGATGAAGTTCGTGCTGTTGGTCGTGAGCACCATGAGCGGACTCGGCAGGAGAACACCGGCGGTCCAATTGTCGTTTAGCTGGAAGCTCCCGGTATTCCCGGACGAAATGATTGTGCTGCCGGGAACCCATGAGCCAGCCTGACCTTGTCGGTGCAGGACGACGCGATGAACGGTAAGCGTCGGCGTGCCGTTCGTGGTCGTGAGTTTTCCGCCGACATTCACTCCCTGGCCGGGCGCGAGTGCGGAATTGTTGAATAGAAGCGTGGTCAGCGGCAGGGTGATGTGGCCGATTCGGTATTGCTCCGAACCGTTCAGATTCAAAGTTGTGATCTGACCGTCCGTGATGCCCGTAATGTCGGGCAGTTCCTCGCGCACGAACAAATCCACCTGCGTCGCAGCGCCCGACGGCGGGCGTACGCTTGTAAACAAACCTTCGAGGAAGAATCTGTCGTTCGAAACGACCTCGACCTCGGAAGCATCGATGTTCTTCGTGACGCGATTCAGTTGACCGGAGATCGAGACGATGGTGTCCGTCGTGAAGGAGCTGACCGGGGCGTCAGGATCGTCCATCATGGTGTTGCCGTCTGTCTGAACCGTCCACTGGCGGCCGTGCGGCCCCTGGACCGTGAAAGAATTACTTCCTGTAACGGCGACCACGCCGGCGTGGAAATCGTCAATTGAAACTCCCGCGTCGGCCGCATCCAGCAACTTCATGTGAAATGTCGGATTAACCACGCCTGTCACTTGGCTGTTATTGTCGACCTGAATGGACTTGCGCAGGTCAAATTCCATGCGAAGGCCAACGAGATCTGCGTTCATCACAACGAACGGCTGCGCAAATTGCACCGTCGCCGTCGACTGAGTCAACGATCCATTGATTGTGTTTATGACGGGCGGGTTCACGCTGGTATCAATAAACGAAATAACGGGAGAAGACAGCGTAACCGTCGCGGACACGTACGTC
>JBAWGF010000137.1:0-3248 GCA_049592615.1 Candidatus Acidiferrales bacterium | reverse complement strand
CACTGACACTCCTCGTGAATTCGATACATAGCAATTTTCTCCGATTTCACAGGGAATCAAAAGGGCGCGATGCCAACCTTATATCCAAAGCATCAATCCTGACTCATTCGATTCTTTCCGCTAACTGTAATGGTATCTGCAATTTGGGGTTTGGCCCTTGGCGCGGCCGGGTCGCCGCGCAGGAAAGCTCGCTTAAGGTTTCAGATACGCACACTTTCAGCGCAAACCGCTGCAAGCCGGGTCTGCATTCGACGATAATCCAGAGTATGACAAAAGTCTTTCTACGACCGCTGGGACTGGGCCTTTGCATTCTCGCATTGCCCTTCGCTTTGCGCGGCGCCTCAACTCCGGAGCCGCAGCAGTCTTCGCAGACAAATCCGCCCGCGACATCATCCGGTCAGGCTCAGCAAGCGACGCCGCAAAAGGACTCGAAAGACAACAAGAGCGGCAAGGCCGAGGGCCCCCAGAATCCGAAAAATGACCGTATCTTTGGAGTCGTTCCGAATTACACCACCGTGGAACATCCCACGGTCATTACCCCGATTTCCGTAAAGGAAAAATTCAAATTGGGAGCGGAAGATTCCTTCGATCCATACGAGTTTCCACTCGCGGGGGCGGTCGCCGGGATCACGCAGGCTCGCAATGAGGACCCAACCTGGGGTCAAGGTTTTAATGGGTACGGAAAGCGCTACGCCGCCGCGTTTGGAGACACCGCGACCGGCAGTTTCATGACTACAGGGTTATTCCCGTCCATGCTGCACGAGGACCCGCGCTACTTTCGCAAAGAAAGCGGCGGCTTCTGGCATCGCAGCGGCTATGCATTCAAGCGGCTTTTCGTGATTCGGACCGACTCCGGCAACGACCAATTCAATTTCTCCGAGTTTGGAGGCAACGCCGCGGCCGCCGGATTATCTCTGACGTATCACTCGCGCCAGGAGCGCAACCTTTCGAGTTTCTGGAATGGACTGGGAACGCAGGTGACCATCGACGCCATCGCAAATCAGTGCAAAGAATTCTGGCCCGACATCCGCCACAAAGTTTTCAAGAAGTAGCCCAATCGCCTCCTCGAATCCACAGGAGAAATTTCCACTCGGTTTCCTCCGGGGTTATACTTCGCGCCACCTCGCGCCCGGAAGGAGTTCGACCATGCGCAATCTGCGACGACTCGTTTTGCCGGCAGCGATTTTCTTGACGCTGCCTGCCGCTTTCGCTCAACAAGCTGTTCTCAAAGTCGGCACCGCTGCCGCGGCTCCCGGTCAGAAGGCGACCGGCTACATCGAGGTTCCCGCGGGCGTGGACGCCGCGACGAACATTCCCGTCATCGTCGTGCGCGGAGCAAGGCCCGGCCCCACGCTGGCGCTTGTCGCCGGCGCGCACGGCACCGAATACGCCTCCATCATCGCGCTTGAAAAAATTATCACGCGTCTCGACCCCGCGGAAATCTCCGGCTCGGTCATCATCGTGCCGCTCGTGAATCTCGCTTCGTTCAATCAGAAAGTGCCGCATGTGAATCCCGTGGACGGCAAAAGCATGAACCGCTTCTATCCTGGAAAAATGGACGGCACGCAAACCGACCGCGCATCGTTTCTGATCACGCGCGATGTGGTCGAGCGGTCCGACTACCTGATTGACCTGCACGGCGGCGATTTGGACGAGAGCTTGCGCCCGTACAGCTACTGGGTCCGCACCGGCGATGCAAAACAGGACGCCATCCGGCGCGACATGGTCCTTGCGTTCGGCCTCGACACAATCATTCTCTCCGACGATCGCCCGAAGGATCCGAACGACTCGCGCTACCTCGACAACACGGCTACGACGCGCGGCAAGCCGGCCATCGCGGCCGAAGCGGGCTACGCAGGCACGGTCGAAACAGACGACGTCGAAGCGCTGATTCGCGGCTGCCTCGGCGTGATGCGTTACCTGAAAATGCTGCCTGGCGCGGCAGCGTTCGTCGAGCATCCGGTCTGGATCGCCAAAGTGGACACGGTTTCCGGAGAGCAGGACGGCATCTTTTATCCCCTGGTGAAACGCGGCACATACGTTGCGGCGGGAATGGAAGTCGGCTACGTGACCGATTATTTCGGCAAGACGATCCAGGTGGCGCGCGCGCCCGAATCCGGCGTCGTGCTGTATATCTGCGCTGTCCCGACCATGGTGAAAGGCAACGTGGTTGCCAACATCGGCGTCGTCGCAGCCAACGCGCCTTGATCCTCGCGCGACAAGCGATGGCTCGACCGCCACGCAGCATTTGCGCTCGAAATTTCATGTACAATTGCCGCGAAATTTCTCTGGGAGGCACGCCTTGATAAATCGCTTCGTAAAGCTCGGCCTATTAATCATTTGTATGGCTCTCTCCTCGGGCGCGCGCGCGCAGGATACGCCCGCGGATGCAGAGGGTTGCAAGGATTCTCCGCTGATCACGCGCATGCCGGGGAGTTACATCGAGGCTTGCGATCACAAGGAATTTGACCAATTCACAGCGACAGTTGGATTATCGAAAGACCGGGAGCCCGTCGAAAAAGCCCTCGAAGGCGACATTTCCACCTGGACCTACAACACACGCCAAGGTACAAGCGTGCTTCAAGTGTTCCGAAATATCGAAACGGCTGCCAAGATCGCCGGCTTCACGATTGACTACGCAGACCCTCCTCGCGATCTCACCGCTCACAAAGGGAACACCTGGCTCATCCTCAACAGCAGGGACGCTTACTACAACCAGACCATCGTCGTCGTGAAGGCCATGGAGCAAGAGATGACCATGGACGCGTCGTCTCTTTCCGACGAGCTGACCAAGAGCGGCCACGTGGCCGTCTACGGAATCAATTTTGAGACGGGGAAAGCGGCGATTCAGCCGGACTCGGAAGGCGTGTTGGGCGAAATCGTGAAACTCATGCAGCAAAATGCCGACCTCAAACTCAGCGTCGAGGGGCACACCGACAACGTCGGCACCGCAGCGAGCAATCAGGTGCTCTCTGAAAAACGCGCGCAGGCAGTCGTGGCCTGGCTCACCGCGCATGGCGTCGAATCCGCCCGGCTTTCCGCCAAAGGCTGGGGACAAACCAAGCCCATTGCCGATAACTCGACGGATGACGGCCGCGCCAAGAATCGCCGCGTCGAGCTTGTGAAGCAGTAGCAAACCGCAGGGCGCTAGAAACAAACACCAAGGGGGCAACGTGCTCAGTCGAAGGAATCACGTTGTGAATTTGCGTGAATGGTTTCTGGCGGCGATCTGCTGCGCGGCTCTGCTC
>JBAWGF010000136.1:0-21319 GCA_049592615.1 Candidatus Acidiferrales bacterium | reverse complement strand
CGTCAAGGCCCCGCAAGATCATCCAATTATTTTGCAAGGCGAAGTGATCCTGATTGCCACCGGTTCTCACCCTTATCGGCCCTCCGACGTCCCGTTCGACGATCGTTACATTTTCGATTCGGATTCAATTCTGAGAATGGACCGCATCCCTCAGAGCATGGCGGTCGTGGGCGGCGGCGTGATCGGCTGCGAGTACGCATCCATCTTCACAGCGCTCGGCGTGAGAGTCTCGCTTGTGGACAGCCGCGAGCGCGTCCTCACGTTCCTCGATTTCGAGCTGAGCGATCTTCTCCGCCAGCGATTGACGAGCCTTGGCGTCGAGTTTTTTCTCGGGCATCCGCTTTCAAAGACCGAGCGCACGGCCCACGGTGTGCGCCTGAATCTTGCGGATGGCAATTCAATTGAATCCGATGTGGCTCTATTTGCGGCGGGGCGCCGCGGCACAGTCGAAGGTCTCGGTCTGGAAAAAGTGGGCCTCGGGCTCAACAAGCGAGGCTACATCGACGTGAACGAGTCGTATCAGACTTCCGTCCCTACGATTTACGCTGCTGGCGACGTCATTGGCTTTCCCGCGCTCGCTTCCACTTCAATGGAACAGGGACGCGTAGCCGCGTGTCACGCGTTCGGTTTCAAGTACAAACAGCGCGTCGCCTCGCAGCTTCCTATGGGCGTTTACACGATTCCGGAAATCTCCGCCGTCGGAGAAACGGAGCAATCCTGCAAGGAGAAGGGAATCGAGTACGCGGTCGGCCGCGCGCACTATGCAAATAACGCCCGCGGCGCAATGGCCGGAGACACCACCGGCGTCGTAAAACTCATTTTTCGCCGGTCCAATCGCGAGCTGCTTGGTGTCCACATTATCGGTGAAAGCGCCACCGAATTGATTCACCTCGGAATGATGGTCCTTGAAACGAAGGGCACGCTCGACCTCTTCATCGAATTCGTCTTCAATTTCCCGACGCTTTCGGAAATGTACAAGTACGCCGCCTACGATGGCCTGGGGAATCTCGCGGGTCACAAACTCCGTGAAGGCTGACGAAGGTCGAACAATTAGTTCGTGGGATTGCGGGGGAAATGCAGATACGGCAAACGTACGTTTTGGTCGATGATCTGATCGGCGCGAATATTTGCCGGCGCTTCGTATCCGACCATGCCGCCTGCCGTCACAAAGTCATCCTGGTCCACGCCGTCGCCGCTGATTCCCAGTCCGCCCACCAGCATGCCGTTGAGATACAACGGCACCGCACCTGGAAAGAAAACAATCCCGCTTTGATTCTGCGCGAGATTCGGTCCCGGCGGCCCGGGAGGATCCGCTCCTTGCGTGCACGGGTTTGCGACGTCTTGCAGGAACAGATTGAAGAATGGCCCGACAGATGACCCGTCGATTCCCGGCGGATAGAACGGCATCGAAGCGAAACTGATCGTGCGGCTGCTCACCGCGGTGCCCATCGGCACTCCCGGAATATCTGCGGTCGTGCGATTGGGTCCGCTGAAATAGACCATGTTCCGCGCTTTGCTCGCCGCTACGTCGATGCTGAATATCGTTGCGTCGTGCATCCGGTAGAGAGCGACGATCGTACCGTCGAGATCGCTCACGGCAATCATCATGTGGGCGCGCGAACCCAGCGGCAACCGGATGGACGCACGCGTTTGGTTCGCTGTGTTGACTGCGTTCATCACGATTCCGTCCACCTGCGCCGCAGTCAGTCCGCCCATTAGAGCCGGATTCGGCCCCACGAGGTAACCATCCGGCGGAGGTCCGGCGCTTGCGATGGGCGTGAGTATGTAGCGCGATGCGTCGAAGGGTGCGCTGGGCGTCAAATCACTGGGAGCCGTCGTTTGATTGACGAACGGCAAAATTATTCCGCCGATGACCACGGCGCCGGGTGGCGGCAGTGGCAGCGGCGTGCGAACGTCTGCGTTGATGTTCACCCCGTTCAACGCAGCGAATTCCGCAACGTCAAGCGGAACGCCGGCAATCCCGATTCCACCGACATCGTGATTGTCTTTGAAGATCGGCACTCCGCCGGGATTTACGGCAAATGGCTGGCTGTCCATCACGTTGGCTTTGCCGGTGATAACGCCGAGATGAGACGGCGTGCCGTCAATCATCGTTGCCGGCGGAATTTGTTGGCCTGCAATATAGTTGTTCGAAAGTATGCATCCGCGATTCGTATTCTCGATTCCGTATAGATCGGCATTCGCGGTGTTTTTGATGCCGGGCGGGAAATGGATCCCGCTGATGTAGCGGACGGTACGGGAAGAAAGTGGAGCCTGATCATTGGAGAAGAACGCAGCGGTACGCGCGAGGGAAACGGCCAGTTCAGCTGTCGGCACCATCACGCCGAAATTGCTCGGAGATTGGGCAGGCGCATTTGGCCCCTGCCACACAGCTAGAATGTTTCCGACGCGGTCCACCACGGCGATGGCCATCGTGTCGGAATTCCCGGTCGCGGCCGCGGCCTGCACGATCGAATCAACGTCTGTCTGAGTGAGAAACGCGGAGCCTGCGGGAGGTTGTGGGAATTGCGGATCGCCACCCGAGCCGCTGCTCCCGCCGCCGCTCGTCCCGCCACCGCATGCGCTCAGACCAACGGACAATGTCAGAATGAGCCCCAAGGCTCGGAAGAGGGACGCCCTCGGCGATCTGACGCATACCGAAATCATAAAGATGGCGTTATTCCTATCACAGCCGTCTTCCTTTTCAATGGATTCTATTCCAATTCGTGTGTCCAAGGCAGAAACAGGCTGTCCCTCGATGTTTACGTTCCGGAAACAAAGCTCCGAAATCCGCGAAAATGCATTCCCCTTCGGAATCAATTGTGATAGCAAAGCTAGGAAATTTGGCTGGTGACTAAGCTCGTTAGGCGGTTCAGGACAAAGAGGATGCCCCCCGCATCCTACATTCTACGGAAGTGCCTTCCGCTGAATCTGGCCGTGTACTTGTCTCTACTCACCGTCGCAAGCGCCACGGCCATGTTCCCGCAAGTCCAGACGAGAGTTGTCAACACGGCAGCAAAGCCTACAACGGGTGACCCGGGAAAGAAACCGCACAAGCGTGCTCACCGAAGGGCACATCCTCATGCGGGAGCTTCGCACCGTTCCCCCGCGCATCGCCGGACATCGCGGACACTGTCTTCGCGCTCTGCATCTCCGCACAACACATCTCCAAAGAGCGCGACACCGAGCAGAACCACGCGCTTAGCGTCATCAGTCCATTCCGCCGCTCTGGTCAAAACATCCGCGCACGCCACAATTTCACCTAACGCATATTCAGCGAAGAGCGTTGCAAGTCGGGCGTCTCCGGTAGCGGCATTTCCTCAGCAGCGCATCGCTCAGCCAAGGGCCGCAAAAACCGCCGCAATCGAAGGGACCGTGCGCGATGCTGGTGGCAGGGCCGTCGGCGGCGCAGTCGTTACGCTGAAAAATCTTGCCACGGGGCAGGTGTGCGCCACCTGCAAAGCGACGACGGACGCAAACGGCGTGTTCCGCCTCATTGACGTGCCTCCGGCGCGGTATGAGCTGAAGATCGAGCACGAGGGCTATCAGGGGTACACCGAAGCAGACGTGCAGCTCGCGCCCGCGCAAGTTCTCGACCGCGAAGTTAAGATTACCGCGACCTCGGCGCCGGTCCAGACGCCGCCACAACTCCCGCAGAGAGCGGAAGTCAGAAATCCAAATCCGCCGCCGCTTGAAACACCGGAGCCGGTCGCTCCCTACACGGGCGTCCTCCAGCGCACGGAAGAGCCGAAGGAACCCGAGCCGCCTCCGCTTCAACCTCCGCCGCCCGCGAGCGAAGTTTATCAACCGCAACCGGACCGCTGGCTTATTGCCATGCCCGATTGGGACCGCTACGGAGTCGGCAACGAACGCCCCTACGTGAAGGGCCATCTCTATGATCCCTTCGACCGCAGCAAGTTGAAGGGCGACTACCCAGTTTGGGGCAAACAGACTTTCTTCGTTTTGACGGCCGAGAGCGACACATTCTTTGACGGTCGCCGTTTGCCTTCGCCGACCGACGTGAGCACGGCGCATTCCGGCGAAACAGGATTTTTCGGCAAGGGCGAGCAGGCATTCGTCGATCAAACTTTTCTGTTCAGTTTCGATTTATTCCACGGCGACACTTCGTTTCGCCCGATTGACTGGCGTATTCGCGTCACTCCGGTGATCAGCCTCAACTATCTGGCCACGCGGGAAGTCGGCCTGGTCAATATCGACGTTCGCCGCGGTACGACGCGGCTCGATTCGCACATTGGACTTCAGGAAGCGTTTGCGGAAGTCAAACTTGCCGATCTCAGCCCGAATTTCGATTTCGTTTCCCTGCGCTTGGGCATTCAGCAATTCAACGCCGATTTCCGCGGATTCATCTTCGTGGAAGAGCAGCCCGGCGCGCGGATTTTCGGCAATCTGCGCTCGAACAAATATCAATACAACGTGTCCTATTTTAATTTTCTCGAGAAGAACACAAACAGCGGATTAAATTCACTCGCGCTGAGAAATCAGCAAGTCATCATCGCGAACGTGTTCCGGCAAGATTTCTTTTTTCAGGGCTACACCGCGGAATTCAGCGTCCTCTACAACAAAGATGACGCCACGATTCATTTTGACGACAACGGATTCCTCGTGCGCCCGGCGCCGATCGGCGGAGTCGTTTCGAGCAACATGGTCCAGCCGCACAGCATTCACGCTGCGTACGTCGGCTTCAATGGCGACGGCCACATCGGCTGGTTGAATGTGACCAATTCTTTCTACCAGGCTTTTGGAAACGACAGCTTCAACGGAATCGCCAATCGCCCCGTTACGATCGACGCGCAATTCGGCGCCGTCGAACTTTCGGTGGATAAGGACTGGGCGCGCTTCAAGACTTCCGTGCTTTACGCTTCGGGTTCGGGCGATCCGCGCGGCGGGCGGGCGCACGGTTTTGATTCGATCGAAGATTTCCCCGAGTTTGCCGGCGGAATATTCAGCCTGTGGAACCGCGAAGGCATCCGGCTGACGGGTTCGGGCGTAACGCTAACGCCTCCCAACAGCATTCTGCCGGACCTGCGCTCGAGCAAAGACGAAGGCCAGGCCAACTTCGTCAATCCGGGAATTTTGCTGGTGAACGTGGGCGCGAATTTCGACGTCACCCCGAAGCTGCGCAGTTTCGTGAACGTGAATTACCTGCGCTTCATGCGCACCGAGCCGCTCGAACTCCTCTTGTTCCAGGAAAATATTCGCCATCCGATCGGCTACGATTACAGCGTTGGTTTCCGGTACCGCCCGCCGCTTACGGAGAACATCATATTCACGGCAGGTGCATCAGCGCTCTCGCCGGGGCAGGGTTTTAAGGACATTTATGGAAGCAGAGTCTTGTTTTCACTGTTTACAGATTTGAAATTTCAGTTCTAATTCTTAGGCTCGTACGCGAGTGAACGGAAGCGGGGGACTTTGATCGATCGTTCGGCGGAATCGAAGTATAATTTCTTCCGGCGCATGAAGCTGCGGCATTTGTCCGCTCTGGCATTGTTACTGAGCTTGTGTTTCGTTTTGGCAACCGAGTCGGGATCGCGAGCGCAATCGCAGCAGCCACAGCAATCCGCTGCGACGCAAACGAGCCTGATCGGACAATCGCAAGCGGATGCGGATCGCAAGAGCGCGGGCTGCATTTCCTGCCACATCAATACCGACGAGCCCACGATGCATCCGACTCGAACCTTCCGCCTCGGTTGCGTCGATTGCCACGGAGGAGATCCAAACATTGGGGTCTCGGCAGGGACCGCTGCAAACTCGGCGGATTACGAGCAGGCGAAAAATAAGGCGCATCCGAAGTCGAGCATCCCGGAATTTGCACGCAGCTCCGCAAATCCGATCCGGCCTTATTCGAAGTGGCTCCGGGAAAATCCCGAATACATCCGTTTCATCAACCCGGGCGATTTGCGAATCGCCGCCCAGACGTGCGGCCAATCGGGGTGTCACGTCACCGAGCTTCGCCGCGTCCAGACCAGCATGATGACGCACGGCGGCATGCTGTGGGGCGCGGCGCTCTACAACAACGGCTCATTTCCGCTGAAGAATGCGCGGTTCGGAGAGAGCTATTCGGAAGACGGCATTCCGCAGGCCATGCGCACGGTTCCCGCGCCGACGCCCGAAGAAACTCGGACGAAGGGAGTGCTTCCGGAGCTGACGCCGCTGGAACGGTGGGAAATCTCGCAGCCGGGCAACGTGCTGCGCGTTTTCGAACGCGGCGGTGAAAAGAAGGGCGAGATCGGGAATCCGGATCGCGAAGAAGAATCCGGACGCCCGGACGACAAATTAGGCTCGCGCGGCTTTGGAACAGAACTGCGCACCGATCCTGTTTTCCTCGGATTGCAGAAGACGCGCCTACTTGATCCGCTGCTTTCGCTGCCGGGAACGAACGATGAGTCGGGCGACTACCGCGCGAGCGGATGCTCCTCGTGTCACGTCGTGTATGCGAACGACCGTTCGCCCGATCATTCCGGCCCTTACGCGCAGTACGGACATTCGGGGCAGACGGTCACTTCCGATCCCACGATTCCGAAGAACGAATCGGGCCACCCGATCCGCCATGCGTTCACGCGCGCCATTCCTTCGAGTTCCTGCATGGTCTGCCACGTCCATCCCGGAACGAACATGGTGACGACGTACTTCGGATTTACATGGTGGGACAACGAAGCTGACGGAAACTTCATGTATCCGCCGACCCAGCGCCACCCAAGCGAAGAGGATAAATTCCAAGTGGCGCAACGGAATCCGGAAGGCACAGCGGTACGCGGGCTCTGGTCGGATTCAAAATTTCTCGACCAGGTGGGCAGCCCGGAATTCAACAAGCAGCTCAAGCAGACCCAGTTCGCCGATTTCCATAGCCACGGCTGGATCTTCCGCGCTGTTTTCAAGCGCGATCGGCAAGGGAATCTCCTCGATGGCGACAATAAAATCGTTGCCCCAGACGATCCGAAGAAATTCGAAAAGGCCGTTCACCTGAAAGATATCCACCTCGAAAAAGGGATGCACTGCATCGACTGCCATTTCGAGCAGGACAATCACGGCAACGGAAAGATTTACGGCGAGCCCCGCGCCGCCATCGAGTTGGACTGTATCGACTGCCACGGCACGATCGAGAAGCGCGCGACGCTCGTGTCGTCCGGCCCAGCCGCGCCTCCGGGAGGAACGCACTTCGCCACGCTTCGCACGCCGTGGAAGGAGCGGCGATTCGAGTGGAGGAACGGCAAACTGTACCAGCATTCGATGGTGACGCCGGACGTGGAGTGGGAAGTGGTTCAGGTGCTCGACACGATTACACCGGGAAATTCTCACTACAGCGAAAAATCGCGCCTCGCAAAGACGATGCACACCGATGGCAGGACTTGGGGCGACGTGCCTTCGGATTCATCGCACCTAGCACATCCAAACAGCAAGATGACTTGCTACGCGTGCCACACGTCGTGGACGACGAATTGCTGGGGCTGTCACCTGGCGATGGTGGCGAATCAGCGGCGGCCCATGCTGCACAACGAAGGATTGATGACGCGCAACTGGACTGCCTACAATTTTCAGGTGCTGCGCGACGATGGATACATGCTCGCCATCGACGGTACGGTGACGGGTCACCGCGTGGCGCCGGCGCGCTCTTCGTGCGCCATTCTCGTCAGCTCGCAAAACGCAAATCGCGAATGGCTCTACTTCATGCAGCAGACCGTTTCGGCGGAAGGATTCGCGGGGACCGCGTTCAGCACATTTGTGCCGCACACGGTGCGCGCCAAGGAAACGAAGTCCTGCGACGATTGCCACGTCTCGCAGAAAAATGACAACAATGCGTGGATGGCTCAAGTCTTGCTTCAGGGAACGAACCTGACGAATTTCATGGGCCGCTACATTTATGTGGCCAACGGAAAGCATGGGTTCGACGCCGTCGTGGCTACCGAACACGACGAGCCGCCCGCCGTGATCGGGAGTTACCTGCAGCGACTGGCGTATCCGGACGATTTCAAAACACACGTGGCGCACAATCGCGAACTGAAGCATTCGTTCCATCACGAAGGCGAAGTGTTCGACGTTCAGCTTCGCGGCGAATACCTCTACACCGCAAACGGCAAGGGCGGAATCCGTGCGTTCGACGTGGCCAACATCGATAACAAAGGTTTCTCCGAGCGCATGGTCACGGCGCCCGTCTCGCCGATCGGGCAGCGCTTCTATATGAAGACGAAAGATGCGATGGCGATCGCGAGTCCGTCCACGCTGGCGCTCGACCCGGCGCGCACGAAGTTCAAGGAAAACGAAGAGCAGGCGATTCATGCGCTGTACGCGTTCTTGTACGTCGCGGATAAGGAAGAAGGGCTCGTCATCGTCGGCGATCCGAACGTGAAGGGAAAAAGCCCGGGCGTGAGCACGCTGCTCGACGGCGATCCGCGGAACAATTTCTTAAAGCGCGCGCTGGCGTTCAACCCTGACGGAATCTTGAACGGCGCGCGCAGAATCGCGATCGCGGGCGTGTACGCCTACATGCTGTGCGACCGGGGGCTTGTGGTGGTGGATTTGAGCAATCCGCTCGCGCCGCGCGTCGCGGCCGAGATAGGCGCGCCTGATCTGGTCGAACCGCGGGGGATCGCCATTCAATTCCGCTACGCGTTCGTGGTCGATCGGCAGGGCCTCAAAATCCTGGACGTGACATCACTCGATCATCCAAGAATTGTTCCGGGCGTGATGGTGCCGTTCGAAGACGCGCGCAACCTGTACGTCGCGCGAACGTACGCTTATGTGGCCGCTGGAAAACAGGGCGTGGCGATTGTGGACGTCGAAAAACCGGAGCAGCCGCGCGTGGATCAAGTTTTCACTGCGGGCGGAAAAGTGAACGACACGGAGGACGTGAAGGTCGGCATGGTGAACGCAAGCGCGTTTGCGTTTGTCGCAGACGGCCGCAACGGGTTGCGGGTCTTGCAGCTTTTTTCGCCGGAGGACACGCCGACTGCATACGGCTTCAGCCCACGGCCGAATCCGACGCTCATTGCGACGTATAAGACTCGCGGTTCCGCGCTTGTCATCTCAAAAGGAACGGACCGCGACCGCGCAGTGGACGAAAGCGGGAATCAACTGGGCGTGTTCGGCCGTCGCGGAGCGCGGCCCTTCAATCTCGAAGAAGCCGAGCGGCTTTATCTGCGCGACGGCAAGCCCTACGTGGTCAGCAACGATCCTCCCGGACCGGCGCAAGCGCTCGAGCATTCTTCCGCAGCTAAGACCGCGCAAGCGCGCAAGCCGCAGGCACCGCAATCGAACCCGCCGCAACGCTGAGAGTAATTTCCTTCACCAGAAATCTGTGCGGGCCCTTCAGAATTTGTAAATCACTTTTTCGCCCGTGTCGGCGGTTGGGCCGTAAACGGACGGAACGGGAACGCCCAGCACGCGCAAATACACGACGAGCTGGCCGCGATGATGCGTGGAATGATTCATGCGCCGCGTGAAGACCCATGCGCGCGAACGTGGCACGTCGAAGAAACTCGTCGTCTCGCGCCACCATTCATCCGATTTTGTGCGCAGGATTTCTAGCCGGCGCGTTGCGTCGGCGCGATATTTTTCGATGTAGCCGCGCTTCGTTTTTTCGGCGGGATTGAAATCGCCCGTGTCGATCCCGAGCATGCGGACCATCCAGCCGCCCTCGGATTTCATCTGATGGTCCATCTGCTCGATGACGGTGCGTGATTTCGGGCTGGGCCTGAAATCCATCGCGCTGTCAGGGAATGCATCCCAGGTACCCGTGATTTTCAGAATCTCCGTTTCATAGGTGTCGAGAAGAAAGCCGTATGTGCCTTCCGTGCCGGTTCCCACGATTCACCTCCTCGCAATCCACTTCCAAATTGCAAACCCCCGTGCCACGGCGCCCGCTTAGGCGCTTGCTGCGGCCATTGCCGGAGCCTGCCGGCCGACCGCCACAATTTCTACAATTGCGTTGTAGTCCGGAACGCCGCTCGGGTCGAGACAACCGGCCGGAACGAGCACGTTCACTTCTGGCCAGTGGCCCTGGATGCAGCCCGGCTTGATGCGATCGATTTTCACGTGGCCGCGGAATTCGCCGCGGTCGTTGCGCAGCAAAATCGCATCGCCTTTCCGCACGCCCAGCTTTTTCGCATCATCCGCCGACATGAAAATTGCGTCGCGGGTCGCTCCCGTGAGCGGATCCTTTTCACCATGAATCAAGCTGTTGAATTGTTTTCCGCGGCGCGTGGCGAGAAGGAAGCGGCCCGCGGGAACTCTTTCCTCGGGCAACTCGACCGGCGAAAAATGTCCTTTTCCATCCGGCGTGAGGAAATGGTCCACAAGCAGCCGCGGCCCTCCGTATTGAAATTGATCGCCCTTCTTTCGCAGATTCGCGATTCCCTTGTACGTGGGGCACACGCGGTCGATTTCATTTCGAATGTCCTGCGTATCTTTGTAGGGGAAAAGTTTCGCGGCACGCTCAGGGTTGGCGCGCCGCGCGACGAGAATGGGAGTTTCCCACTCATCCTTTGCTTCCGGGATGCGCAGGCCGGGAATCTCCGGGCTGTAGATGATCCGGCGTTCGGTGCTGGTTTCCGTTCCGCCGCCGCGTTGCTCGTAGCGCGTCGTTGACGGCAGCAGAAGGACCGTATCCGCCGGGTCCACGAGCATGTTCGAGCTAAGCATGATGTCCTGGTGAATGCGCAACCGGATTTTGCCGACGGCCTCGCGGACTCTTTCAGGCTCGGGCAGCGTGTCAATGAAATTTCCGCCGCTCTGCCAAATTGCGTCGAGTTCGCCGCGTCCGGCCGCGAGAATCATGTGCGCTGCCGTTAGGCCCTTCCACGCCGGCGGCTCGAAGCCCCAGTAATTTGGCTGGGCAAATTTTCGCGCGTTATCTTCGTTCACCGGCGAGCCCATGACGTAAGCGCTCGGCATTCCGCCCATTTCTGCGCCGCCCTGGACGCCGCTGTGCCCGCGGATGGGCATCAAGCCTGTTTTCTCGCGGCCAACGTTGCCCTTGGCAAGTTGGAGATTGACGATCGCGCGCACGTTGTCGCTGCCGTAGCGATGCTGCGTGATGCCCATGCTCCACACGATGATCGCGGACTTGGCTTTCCCGAATGCCTCGGCGAAGCGATGCATGTCGGCGCGGGTCAATCCCGAGCCGCGCTCCAGATCTTCCCAGGACAGGCTGCGAGCCTTTGCCACAACATCGTCCCAGCCCACCGTGCGCGCGGAAATAAAACTGCGGTCCACCCAATCGTTTTCGATCAGGTATTTGAGCACGCCGTAAAAAAAAGGAATATCGCCGCCGATGTGAATCGGGAAAAAATCATCAGCAAATCGCGTACCGAAGACCGCGCTTTTGGGCACGGAGGGCACCCAGTAGCGGTCGAGTCCGGGCTCGAAATACGGATTGACCACGAAAACTTTCGTGCCCTTTTCTTTTGCGTAGTAGAGATATTTCGTCGCGACCGGCTGATTGTTTGCGATGTTCGTGCCGACAAGCACGAGCAGATCCGTCCCGATCCAGTCCGAATAGGAACACGTCGTCGCGGCGCAACCAACCGTGGCGCTCAAGCCCGCCGTGCTCGGCGCGTGGCAAATCCGCGCGCTCGTATCCACGTGATTCGTGCCGAAGAATCGCGCCACTTTTTGGTGCGCGTAATACGATTCATTGGTTAGCCCGCGGGAAGTCAGGTACCAGCCGATGCGGTGAGGGTCAGTCGCTTTCAGACCGTCTGCTGCGATGCCAATCGCTTCGTCCCATGAAATTCGTTTAAATCCTTTCTCGCCGCGACGCCACACCATCGGAACAGCCAGGCGGCCGAGCTTCGCCAATTTCTTGCCGGGGACCTTGCGAAGTCTTTCCACGTCTTCCAACAAATGCCAATCCATCGCCGGCATCGTGTTCAGGCGAAGAAGTTTCAAGCGGAGCGCGCAAAGGTGCACGCCCTTCATCGTCCAATCGTGTATGCCTGAAGTGCCGAGCGAGCATCCGTCGCAGCAACCGTTCTGCAAAATGCGCCACGCGTAACCCAGGTTGTCGCGGTTCTCCCACATCGTATCGACGATGTCTTTGTAGGCATTCGGATGTTGCTCGTTGAGTCCGTAGGGAACCAGGCTCACCCAGTTGCGGGCGGCCTTCCCTCTGCGATTGGAGATTTGTGTCCCCATGTCGTCTCTTTCCCTGCGACAGGAATATATCGCATTTCACCCTTCTTGCTCTTTGGGAGAATGTTGTCAACATCTCGACGAAGCTCGCGCCCGGCCAGCTCGTTGACTGGCTTGCTTCTGTCCACGCCGCATGGTAACCGTAGGACGAGCAAACTTTAGGAGCTTCCGATGCTTTTTAATCCCATGACGATCCGCGGTGTAACCCTGAAGAATCGGATCGTGGTTTCACCCATGTGCGAGTATTCGAGCGCGGACGGATTCGCCACCGACTGGCACCTCGTCCACCTCGGCAGCCGCGCCGTCGGCGGAGCGGCGCTGGTTTTCACCGAAGCAGCCGCTGTGACGCCCGAGGGCCGAATCAGCCCGCAGGATATGGGAATTTGGAAAGACGCTCACATCGAGCCGCTTGTGAGAATCACACGATTTCTCCGCGAGCAGGGAGCGATTCCCGGAATGCAACTGGCGCACGCGGGACGCAAGGGAAGCACGCGCCGCCCTTGGGAGAAGCCCGGTGTGATTGCCGAATCCGATGGCGGATGGATACCCGTCGCACCAAGCGCAATTCCATTTTCGGATTCGTATGCGATGCCTCGCGCGCTTGATGATGCGGGCATCCGCGCCGTCGTGAACGCATTCGCGGATGCGGCGCGCCGCGCGTTGCAGGCCGGTTTTGCTGCGCTCGAAATTCACGCTGCCCACGGCTACCTGATTCATGAATTCCACTCGCCGCTTTCGAATCAGCGGACCGACGCGTACGGTGGCTCGCTCGAAAACCGCACACGGCTCCTGCGCGAAATCGTCTCTGCGGTGCGCCGTGTCTGGCCCGAATCTCTTCCGCTCTTCGTACGCATCTCCGCGACCGATTGGGTTCCCGGCGGCTGGGACCTCGATCAATCCGTCGAACTCGCTCGGCAGCTCGGACCTCTCGGCGTGGACCTGATCGATTGCTCTTCGGGCGGAAATGTTCCGTACGCAAAGATTCCCATGGCACCCGGTTATCAGGTCCCATTCGCTGCGGAGATTCGCCGAGCCGCCGGCATTCGAACCGGGGCTGTGGGAATGATCACGACGGCGGCCCAGGGCGAGGCAATCCTTCGGGAAGAAAAAGCCGACGTTATCATCATCGCCCGCGAATTCCTGCGTCAACCCTACTGGCCGCTTCACGCTGCGAAAGAATTGGGGGTATCGACTTCCTGGCCCGCGCAATATCTTCGTGCAGCGCCGGACGGAACTCCTGCCCGCGAGCCTGTGAATCTGTCGAATCTCGAGAGCGAGCTTCCCGGACGATTTGCAGCGCTCAAGTAACGCTTCCAACCCGCTTCAAGTCTTTTTGAAAAATAATCTAGATGTGCTTTGCGGCGCCAAACGCGCGCCCAAAGAGAGCGCGCGCTTCTGCAAGCCCGAGCGAATAGGTTGCTGCGAAATAAAATACTCCGTACGGTCCCAGAACGATGATCGCGAGGGGTATTGACGAGAGGTGCGCGAGGAAGTGCCGGATCCCCCACGCGGCTGTCGCGGCTACGAGACCAGCGGCCCAGAGTTTTGCCAAAAAGTCTGCGGGAAGACCGGTGCGGCCGATTCTGCGATTCAGAGCGCGGCGCAAAAGCGTGAATTCAACCCACGAAGAAATTCCGGCGGAGATTGTCAGCCCCGCGACGCCCCAGCGTGGCTCGAGCCCTAAAGCCGGCGGCAATGGAATCGCCGAAAGATAGCCAAGCACCGTCGTAAGAACCACGCGCACAATCGCAAATCGCAATGGCGTGCGAGTATCTCGCAGCGCGTAGTAAGTGGACGAGTACAACCGGCCGAGCGTTGACGCCAACAGGCCCACCGTTGCGCCCGCGAGGATGCCCCAGACGTATATTACGTCGCCCCGCGTGAATCGCCCTGTCTGGTAGATTCCTGCAACGATTACGTCTCCCAGAACCAAGAACGCGACCACCGACGGCAAAACGAAAAACGCAATCTGGCGCAATCCGGAATTGAGCCGCAAACGGAGTGCTTCTGCCACCTGCGTTTCATCACCGAGCGCGCCCGACATCGCCGGCAATTCCGCCGCGGAGACCGACATTCCGAAGAGACTCACGGGAAGCGTGTATAGCGTCTGCGCGTACGCCAGCGCCGCGACCGCGCCGGTCGGCAACAAACTTGCGAGCAGCGCGTCAATGTAAGCGCTGATCTGCACCACGCCGCGGCTGAAGAATACCGGAAAGAAATTGCTGACGACCGTTTTCACGTTTTGCGTGTGATGACTCAAAGAAAAACTCAGGCCGCGAAGCAGCCGCAGCACAACCGGGAGCTGCACACCCACTTGCAATCCGCTCCCAACCACCGATCCCCATGCCAGAATTTCCGCGAGAGGATATTGCGCATTGTGGCGCCCGAAACCCCAGAGTGTTGCAATCATTGCCGCGTTCCAAATCACGGGCGCGGTGTAGGAAAGAAAAAATCGCCGGTGGCTGTTGAGGATTCCCAGGCACCACGCGGAAAAAACGAGCAGTCCCGCGCCGGGGAAAAGGATGCGCACGAGCCGGATCGTCAATTCGCGTTTTTCGCCGGTGAAACCCGGCGCAATCGCGTCGATCAAATACGGTGTAGCGAGCACGCCGACCAGGACAAGAATCGAAGTGGTCAGCGCAAGCAGCGCAGCAACGGCTCCCGCCACGCGGTGCGCCTCTTTTTCGTCCTCCCGCGCCAGCAAACCCGCGTACACGGGGATGAAGGACGCCGAGAGAACGCCTTCTCCAAAAAGGTTTTGAAGAAAGTTGGGAATGCGGAAGGCGGCTTTGAAGGCGTCGGCCGCGTCGGAATTGCCGAAGTAGTGCGCGAAAACGCGATCGCGAATCAGTCCCGCAATGCGGCTCAGAAAAATTCCCGCCGCGACAAAAAACGCGGACCGCTTCGATCCGCCGGAATGCGCTTCGTTTTTTTCGGAGCTTGTCACGGGCAAAGAGGAAATTGTGCGCTCATAGTTTTCAAGCAATTCATTACAAGAGTTACCCGGTGAGATGTCAACCTCGATTCTGGCAGCCGTGCGCTGTTCATAGCGTGTCCGCTGAGCCGGCGGAAAAGCTGTGCTTCATTCGCACGCATGAAGAAATCCTCCTCCAGCGCACGTCGAAACCCGCCGAACGATTACGAACTTGGAAATCACTGTTCTTGACAACAGTCCGTTCCTTGGTAAATGCTCTGCCACCCGTGCAAGGACGCATCCCAACGAGACGCACTCCTTCCGCCGTTGGCAATGCCTCGCGAGTCGGCTTTGCAGAGCTGATGGAGAAGCTCAGCCGGAAGCGCCAGGAAATCATCCGGCCCGTGCTGGAAAGCCCGCGCGAATTCGTTCTGCTGAGCGTCCGCAGCATGGCCCGGCGATTGAATTCCGATCCGGCTACGACAGTGCGAATCGTCCGCGCCATGGGCTTTCCCGGCTACCGCAAATTCCAGCGGTTCCTGCATGAGCTTTCCATCGCCCATGCCACCTCGTTTGAAATGATGAAGGAGACTTCCGCGCGCGACGCGAGCATTCCCACGCATGCACGCGAGTCGCTCGAGCGCGAAGTCCGCAACCTTCAGGCGCTGCGCAATACGCTCAAATACAAACGGATTGAAGCGGTCGCGCGCAGGGTTTACAAGGCCGATCGCATCGTGTTGATGGGGGGAGATCTCGCAGCATCGCTCGTGAGCTACTTCGAATACCATTTGATAGTGCTCGGATTGACGGTTGTGCCGGCTACGACGATCGGCCACGTCACTTACATCGCGCGGAATTGCACTCGTCGGGATCTGGTTTTCGCCATCAGTTTCCGGCGCGGATTGCGCCAGACGGTGGAAGGAATGCAGCAGGCCCGCGAACGCGGAGCGTATTGCGTCGGAATCACCGACACATTTGTTTCTCCGATCACGCGCTTTGCCAACGAATGCTTCATTGCCTCGGTTGAGACGCCTTCTTTTGGCGCGTCCTATGTTGCGCCGATCGCCTTGCTTGATGTGATCGTTGTCGCCTGCGCGAACTACCGGCGCGCGCGGACTCTTGCGCTTCTCAAGCAGGCGGATCTGGAGCAGCGCACGGGCTTCCGCTGGTACGAAGCCTGACGCGTCCCTTCATAGCTCCGCCAAATCTCTCATTCATTCGTGGTAATCTCTTGTCCGAAAATCTCGAGGAGCATCACAGCGCCCTTGCCATTTAGACTTCCGCCTGCGTGGGCTCAACCGAATAAAGCGATTCCCATTTTGCTGTGCGCGTTGTTCGCTGTTTGCGGCGCACTGATTGCGTCTTCATCGTCAAACGCCGAAAAGGGTTTTGCCCGGCCGGACGCGTCCGCTCCCTTTGACATCCTCATCCGCAACGGCCACATTCTCGACGGCAGCGGGGGCCCCTGGTACGCCGCCGACATCGGAATCCGCGGCGACCGCATCGCGGCGATCGGGAAGCTCGACGGAGCGTCGGCACAAAGAGTGCTCGACGCCACGGGCCGCATCATTTCGCCCGGCTTCATTGACATGCTCGGCCAATCCGAAACCGCGCTTTTGATCGACAGCCGCTCGCTCAGCAAGCTCTCGCAGGGAATCACGACCGAAGTCACCGGCGAAGGCGGCTCGGTCGCTCCACAAAATGAGAAGACCCTCGCGTCGTTGAAGTCCTACCTCGACCACTATCACTTGACGGTTGACTGGACGACGCTCGACGGGTATTTCCGCCGGCTCGAAAGGGGCGGCACATCTCTGAACATCGGGACCTACGTCGGTGCCGCGCAAGTGCGCGAAGCTGTGATTGGCGATGACGATCGCGCCCCTACACCCGCCGAACTCGACGAGATGAAGTCACTCGTTGCCGCGGCCATGAAGGATGGCGCGCTCGGGCTTTCCACGGCGCTGATTTACCCGCCGGGAATTTATGCGAAGGCGGATGAATTGATCGAGCTGGCAAAAGTTGCGGCGCAGTATGGCGGAATCTACGCCACGCACATGCGCAGCGAAGGCGCTACCGAAGGGATGGCGCTCGACGAAGCCATCCGCATCGGCCGCGAGGGCGGCTTGCCGGTGGAAATCTTCCATCTCAAAGTAAGCGGAAAGCCGCGCTGGGGCGCGATGCCGCGCGTCGTCGAGAAAATTCAAACCGCGCGCGACGCCGGACTCGATATCCGCGCCGACCAGTATCCCTATCTAGCCGGCGCCACCGCGCTTGCCTCCTCGCTCCCACCGTGGGTCGCGGACGGCGGAATGGAGAAGCTTCTCGCGCGCCTGCGCGATCCGAAGATTCGGGCGCGCATCAAGACCGAAATGGCGGCCGATCATCGTGACTGGGAAAATCTTTATTTCGACAGCGGCGGCGGCTCCGGCGTAATGATTTCCGGCGTCGTGAATCCGGACCTCAAGAAATACGACGGCAAGACTGTGTTGCAAATGGCGAAGGCGGAAGGGAAGCCGGAACTCGACGCTTACATGGATTTCATCCTCGCGGATAGCGGGCAGACCGGCGCTCTCTATTTCATCGCGAGCGAACAGGACCTGCTCTACGGGCTAAAGCAGCCGTGGACATCTATTTGCCTCGACGCGAGCGAATTGTCGCTCGATGGGCCGCTGTTTGAGCCGCACACTCATCCGCGCGCGTTCGGCTCGATGCCGCGGTTTCTCGGCCACTACGTCCGCGACCAGCGCTTGCTTCCGCTGGAGGAGGCGATTCGAAAGATCACTTCCATGCCGGCCGAGCGCGAGCATCTCACCGGCCGCGGTCTCCTCCAGATCGGTTTCTACGCGGACGTCACTATTTTCGATCCGTCGAAAATCATGGACCGGGCGACGTACGCGAATCCGGCGCAGCTTTCTAAGGGAGTTGACTACGTTATCGTCAACGGCCAGCTTGAATTTGACCATGGCACGTTGACAGGCGCGAAGGCCGGCCGCGCCCTCCGCGGCCCCGGCTGGCACACCGATGCGGCAGCGCAGTAGTCGCTGGTCGGCCCTCCATTGAAGCGTGAAAGAATTATGGCTGCTGTTCGAGAACCGGATGCAGTGTGAGCTGGCTATCTTTCAACACTTCGAGGGTCCGCTCCCAATCCTTCTTGCCGATTGCTTTGACGATCACATGATGCGAACCGATTGCGAGATGCAGCGTCGCGGGAGCCTGTCCCATGAATTTTCCATCTATGTAAATTTCCGCGCCGGCCGGATCGGACGTGATTGCGACGCTGCCGGTTTCGCGCGCCGCACCTTCGCTTCCAGGACGCGCAGGGCCGCGATAAGGAGGCAGCGGCCCGGGCCGTTCCGAATTCTCGAAGGAGCCGCCTTCGAGTTTGTACGTCGGCTCGAGCTGCACCTCGAAGTGATTGGTCTTGAACACCCAGTAATTTCCGTGATGGCGGCCCGTGACGGCAACCCACACGAGCGGTCCATCGGTGAGCTTGACGTCTTGCGCCACGTAACCCTTCATCGATATTCGTGCGACCATCGAATGTTTCAGCCGCGTCCCGAAGGAAGTGTGCGGCTTGTGAAAATATGCGCCGGGAAAGTCGGACTGAAATGGTGTCTTACCAACGGGACTGCCGTCAATTTCGACAGTCGCGCCGGGAGGCGTGCTAGTGATCGTCAGCGTCTCGGCGAACGCGCGCGGAGCCAGCGAGAAAAGCGCAATGAGCGCGACAGAGCCGGAGAGAAACTGTCGCATCGAACGCCTCCGAGAGGATCAAGCGCGATGAAGGTGTCACTCCAAGATGGTGCTGTCAATTGTGGGAACTACGGAGTCTCGAGTCCCGCTATTTCATGTATCTTTCGAGCCAATCGAGGAATGTCGCGTACCAAAGCTGGCTGTTCAGCGGCTTCAGCACCCAATGGCCTTCGTCGGGGAAAATCACCAGTTTCGACGGCACGCCCTGCCGTTGCAGCGCGGAAAAGAATTCGAGCTCTTGCGAGTACGGGATGCGAAAGTCGAGTTCGCCGCCGATGACCAGCGTCGGCGTCTTGAATTTTCCGAGCGCGCCCGCGCTCTCTGACGGCGACCATTTTTTATACAGCTCGGGATTCGCCCACGGCGCTCCGCCGAACTCCCATTCCTGGAACCACAATTCCTCGGTCGCGTACATGCTCACTGCGTCGTACGGCCCCGCATGGCTGATGAGGCACTTGAAGCGTGCCGTGTGCGTCGCCATCCAATTGATCATGTATCCGCCGTACGAGCCCCCCGCCGCGGCCACGCGCGTGCCGTCGATGAAGGGATATTTCGCCACCGCCGCATCCACGCCTTTTATCAGGTCTTCATAAACTTTCCCGCCCCAATCGCGGCTGATCTCATCCGTAAATTTCTGTCCGTACCCGGTCGAGCCGCGCGGATTGATCATCACGACGACGTATCCCGCCGCGGCCATCACCTGCGGATTCCAGCGATAGCCCCAGTTGTCTCCCCACTGCCCTTGCGGCCCGCCGTGGACCAGCAGCAGCATCGGATATTTTTTCGATGCGTCGAAATTCGACGGGCGAATCATCAGCCCCTGCACCTGCGTGCGCGTCGCGCCGGCAAACCAAAAAGATTCCGCGGCGGGCAATTCCAGCTGCGCGAGAAGCGCGCCGTTTTGATGTGTGAGCTGGCGGACACCCGTCCCGTCGGCATTTGCCGCAAAAATCTCCGCTGGCATCGCCGAGCTGGATCGCGTGAACACGATCGTGCCGCCGTCAGCGCTGATCTCGAATTCCTCGGTATGGATTGCCGCGATGACGGTCTTCGGCGAACTCCCCGGCGCAATGCCGGCCGAATTGATGGGCATTTCCACTCGATCTTCCGCTTGAAAATAAACTTGCTTGCTGTCGGCCGCCCACGCGAACGACTCGATGCTGCGATCGTATTCTTCGGTCAAGTTGATCTGTCTCGCGTTGGCGCGATCGTAGAGCATCAGCCGCCAGCGGTCGCTTTCAAATCCCGGTTTGAATTGCGCGCGATATGCGATCCATTTTCCGTCGGGCGAATACGCCGGGCCCCAATCGTCCGCGGGATTCGAAGTAATTCGCTTTGGCTCGCTCGCGCCGGAAACCGGCACGGTGAAGAGATCGCCGTTCGTGCTGATCGCCTCCTCTTTATCCGTATTCGCGGTGAAGCAAAGTTCCTTGCTGTCGGGCGAAAACGCAATTGCTTCGGGCGCGCTCAGCGTGAATGGCGGCACATCGTAATCGGCTCCGGGAGTCAGGTCCCGCGCCGCACCGCCATCCGCAGGTGCGATAAATAAATGGCTTCGCTTTCCGTCCCACCAGGCGTTCCAGTGGCGGTAGAGCAATTTTTCGGTGATGTGCGCTTTCACCTTGCTCTTCGCCGCGCCAGCATCGCGCTGCGAGTTGCACGCATCTTCCTTGCAATCCGCATACACGCTCGATGTGAACGCGATCCATTTTCCGTCGGGCGACCACAATTCATTGTCCGCGCCTGTGGAAAGCGACGTCATCGGATTCGCCTCGCCGCCCTCGGCCGCGATCGAGTACACCTGAGGAGTGCCGCTGCGCGAAGAAAGGAACGCGAGCTTCTTGCCGTCCGGCGACCACCGCGGCCGCAAGTCGCTCCCGCCGCGCGTCAGTTGGCGTGACTCGCCGCCCGAAACGGAGACGATCCAAATTGTGCGCGATAGCCGATTCGCCTCGAGATCCGGCGTCGCCACCGTGTACGCGATCCATTTTCCGTTGGGCGAAATCTGCGGCTCGCTCACTCGGTGCATCGAGATCAAATCCTGAAAAGTGATGGCACGCTTCTGCTGCGGTTCCTGCGCGCCGGCCGCGGCTGCGAAAAGGATGACGGACAATGGCAATATCATCGCCGTAGCGACGACGCACGTTCGCAGATTCATGTTTCCTCCGGATTCGACGCGGCAATCTTCACGCGAGCGAAAGCAGAGAATCATTGCACTTCCGAATTGGATTGCCAAGAGATTCGACAAGATGAGACGGATCGCCGCAATGATGGCGGGAGAGGAGTTATTTCCGAAGCGGAATGCCGACCGCCCAGGCGTAGCCGTCGGGATCCGTTACGATCACGTCGCGCCAGCCGTGCGGTTTGTCCTGGGACGATTGCAGGATCGTTGCTCCGAATTGTTTCGCGCGCGCCTCGACCGCGTCCGGGTCGGTATGAAAGAGCCGCAACTCGGCGCCGAGCCCGCGCCGTTCGCCTTTCACGAGCCGTTCATGCCAGGGGTGG
>JBAWGF010000135.1:0-28308 GCA_049592615.1 Candidatus Acidiferrales bacterium | reverse complement strand
GGGAGCGACCCGAACGCGCGCAATTACATGCTGCCTTCGTCGGCGGAGGGGCCGTAAATGGCTGGGACCGGGATATTGTTCAGCCGCAAATAAACTCCGAGCTGTGCGCGATGATGGATCATGTGGTTCATCACCCATGTGCGGATACACGCGATCCGAGGCATGGTCAAGATCGCCGCGCCATTGTTGAGCAACGACCATGGTTTCAGGAGATGCGCATCGCTCGCCTTGGCGAGGGCGGCCCGCGCCTTGGGCACGGAATTGTCGAACAGCTCGAGAAGCTCCTTGCGCGTCTTCGGTGGCGGGGGCGGTTGGATTTGAACGCCGTTCGGCGCCATGTCCAAGCCATCTTTCTCGATTGTTTCAACCATCCAGCCGGGGATGCTCGCGAGATGGCCCGCAAGCCAGATCATCGTTCCGGATTTTTCGTGCGGCTTCCAGGAGAATTTGTCTTCCGGGACGCGCTCGAGAGTCTTGCGTGTGCCCGCTATTTCCTGATCGAATTCGGGCAAAAGCGATTCACTGAACGACATGTGTGCCTCCGAGAGGTTAGATTGGTTTTCGCAATGCGAGGAGAAACTATAGGCGAATAAAAAGCGAAAGTCAAGATGAATGTATTGAGCCAAGCCTGCTTTGCGGGGAGCGCCTTCTGTTGCCGGGAGGTTCGAGGGCGATGAAAAAAAAGCTCCCGGAGGGCATGCCCCCGGGAGCGCAGGAGAGACGAGAGAGAAAGTCGTTAAACGCTGAAGGAGCTGCCGCAGCCGCAGGTGGACTTCACGTTCGGATTATTGAACTTGAAGCCGGAGCCTTCGATGGATTCGATGTAGTCGATGGAGATGCCGTCGAGGTACATCTCGCTCATCTGATCCACCAGAACCTTCAGGCCATCGAATTCATAGACATTGTCGCTCGCTTCGTTGACCTGGTTTTCAAACGCCATGTGGTAGCTGAAGCCGGAGCAGCCTCCGCCCACGACGGCGACGCGCAGGCCCGCCGGGGTCGGCGTCTGCTGCGACAAAATCTCTTTTACCTTCGTAACTGCGACCGGTGATAGTTGAACCATTCCCTGTTCCTCCGGGAAACGCGCCATTGCGGCGCCCAATCCCAAAGCTATTATACCAGATTCGTGCAAATGGCGGCAGCCGAGCGATTGGAAATGCAACCACAGATGAACACAGATAAAGACAAAGGCGACAAAGGAAAAGACCAGGAACTACGAGGGAGGAATGGAGAGGGATAACGGCGAGAATGGACCGAGTGCAGGCCACAAACGGCCTCAAATTCCAGGCCCGGCAAGACTCGCTGCGTGTCTGAATCCTAATCCGATGGTCACGAGCGGTGTACAAGGGAGCGCAAATTCCATAAAATGATGACCTTACATGACACACACCATCACGCTGATTCCCGGAGACGGGATCGGGCCGGAAGTATCGAGCGCCGTCAAACAAATCCTTGCAGCGGCCGGAGTGGATATCGCCTGGGAGGAGATTCCGGCGCGCGCGGAGGTGGAACGCCGCGGAATCGACTTCATGAAATCCGGGGTGGTCGAATCGATCCGCAAAAATCGCGTGGCGCTGAAGGGACCGCTCACGACCGGGGTAGTCGGCGGGCCGCCGAGCATCAACGTGGGATTGCGGAAAGCGCTCGACCTGTACGCGAATCTGAGGCCAGTGAAAAATCTAGAGGGCGTGCAATCGCGGTTCGCCGACATCGATATTGTCCTGATCCGCGAGAACACGGAGGATTTGTACGCGGGGCTCGAGCACACGGTTGTGCCGGGAGTGGTCGAGAGTCTGAAAATTATCACCGAGAGGGCGTCCACCCGCATCGCCAGGTTCGCGTTCGACTACGCGCGGAAATTCGGCCGCAAGAAAATTCACGCGATTCACAAAGCGAACATCATGAAGCTGTCGGACGGACTATTTCTGACGTCCATCCGGAAAGTGGCTGAGGAATACCGCGAAATCGAATACAAAGAATTAATCATCGACAACGCCTGCATGCAAATGGTCCTCGACCCGCACCAGTTCGACATGCTGCTGCTCACGAATCTGTACGGTGACATCATGAGCGATCTGGCGGCGGGGCTTGTCGGGGGGCTCGGCGTGGTTCCGAGCGGCAACATCGGAGAAGAAGCGGCGGTGTTCGAGGCGGTGCACGGGACGGCGCCGGACATCGCGGGAAAAGGGATTGCGAATCCGACGGCGCTTTTGATGAGCGCGATCATGATGCTGCGGCACCTGGGCGAATTGGCAGCGGCGGAAAATATCGAGAAATCACTGCACAAGGTTTATCGCGAGGGAAAATCGCTGACGCGAGATATCCGCGGAAAAGCCTCGACAGCGGAGTTTACGGCGGCTTTAATTCACGAATTGAAATGATGCGAAGGCCGAGCGCTTCCGCCAATTTTACCTGGCTGCTTTAGCCGCGCGCTCTTCGGCGACCGATTGGTTGGCACGCAAAATTACGTAAGCGCGAACGGCTTCGGCGTCTCCCTTCGAAAGCTCTTTCGAGAACGAAACCATTCCGTTAGCTTCGAGCAAGCCCCCCATGACGATCTGAATCCAGTGATCGTCCGCAAGCGCGCTCGAGTAGCGCAAGTCGGGAAGGATGCCGCCGCTGACCGCCGCGTCTCCGTGGCACCTTCCGCAGTAGCGCGCGTAGATTGCCTCCCCCTTCTTGATCGCCGCGGGAGCTGCGGTGGACTTCGGAGGATTGAGCGGAGGCATCGGCGCGTCCGGTCCCGGAGGGAGTGTCGCTTTGCCGCCGAGCTTAAATGCGAGCATGCGGCCAACGTTGAGGCGGCGGCCGGCGACTTTGAAGGCGATTTCCCCGGCTGCGAGAGGAAACACGCCGCCCCAACCTGCGAGCACGGCGATATATTGTTCGCCTTTCACGGAGTAGGTCACAGGACCCGCAACGACGCCGGACTGCGCGTCCATAGACCAAACTTTTTCGCCCGAATCCGCGCGGTACGCTTCGAAATGGCCGTCGGAAGTTCCTTCGAATACGAGATTTCCGGCGGTTGAGAGAACGCCGCCACTCCCTGGCTTGGGACGCTTCACTTCCCAAACGACTTTCTGAAGAACGGGATCCCAGGCAATGAGGCGGCCGGTGATCGTGCTGAGAATGTCCTTCTTCACTTTCGGATCCTGAGGCATTCCGGCCGCGGCAAGATCGACGCCGTTGTTGAACGTGAGGGATTTTCGATCGAAGGTCGCGGCGCTTTTGTAAAAGAAGCCCGCTTCCTGGACCGGAATGTAAACCAGGCCCGTGACAGGGCTGTAGGAAATCGGATGCCAACTGTGCGCGCCGAGAGGGCCGGGAGTGACGAGGGCCGGTTTGTTGCTGCGGGAGTAGCGTGCATCTGGATTTATAATCGGCCGGCCCGACTTCATGTCAATCCCGCTCGTCCAGGTAACGTTCGTGTACGATTTCGCGGAGATGAGGGCGCCGGTGGCGCGATCGAGCACGTAAAAAATTCCGTTCTTGGGAGCGTGAAGCAAGACTTTGCGGGACTGCCCTTCGATCGGAATGTCCGCGAGGATCATTTGCTCGGCGGAGTCGTAATCCCAGTCATCGGCGGGGACTTCCTGATAGTGCCAGACGTATTCGCCCGTTTCCGGCTTCAGCGCGACGATCGAGCAGGTGAAAAGGCCGTCGCCGCGTTTGGGATTGCGATACTTCTCGGCCCATGGATCGCCATTGCCCGTGCCGATGTAGAGCAGATCGAGCTCCGGATCGTAAACGATGGCGTCCCAGACAGTGGCGCCGCCACCGTTTTTCCACCACTCACCGCTCCACGTTTTGGCAGCTTTGGCTAGAATCGGGCTCTCGAATGGCTTCGAGGGGTCTCCCGGCACGGTGAAGAAGCGCCAGACCAGATTGCCCGTATCGGCGTTGTAGGCGGAGACGAAGCCACGGACGCCCATTTCGGCGCCGCCGTTGCCGATGATGACGTTTCCCTTCACGACGCGGGGCGCGCCGGTGATCGAATGGCGAAGCGAAGGATCGAAGGTGCGAGTTTCCCAAACTCTTTTTCCGGTGGCCGCATCGAGAGCGAGGAGGCGGCCGTCGAGAGTGCCGACGAAAACTTTTCCGCGCCATACGGCCACGCCGCGATTGACGACGTCGCAGCACGCGTTGACGCCCCATTCGGGAGGGACTTTCGGGTCGTAGGTCCACAGCGGCGCGCCGGTGGCGGCGTCAAGGGCGAAGACTTTGCTCCAGGCCGACGTGAAATACATCACTCCGTCAACGACGATTGGAGTCGCTTCCTGGCCGCGGCGAGTGTCGAGGTCGTAATGCCACGCGAGCGCGAGCTGCGCGACGTTGCGGTCGTTGATGTCCTTCAACGGGCTGAACCGCTGCTCGCTGTACGTGCGGCCGTAGGTCATCCAATTCGCGGAGTCCTGAGCAGCGGTCGCCAATCTTGCAGCGTCCACGTCGGCGGGCTGCGAGACTTCGGCTTTGCGCGAGCCGGAGCCGCCGCATCCGGCGCATAGCGCAAGCACAAGAAGCGATGCTGAGAAGCCAAAGATGGCATGCGGAGTGCTTCGAGTCTGGATCATTTTGAGGGCATCTGCCGATTAAGACCGACGGCAAGATACATCTGATTGTGCGCCGCATCAACGGCCTCGAAGGAATGATGTTCTTGGGCGATGCTGCGCGCACAGACAGGATTGTCTGTGCCACCGAGGTCACATGAGGTCATTGACTTGGACGACGGTGGCGGAGAAAATGGGGCGAGAGCATGCGGGACCCCGGAGGGTTGTGTGGCCGAAGTCACGGTGGAAGTGGCGAAGTTCCTGAACGGCGAGATCGAAAAGGCGTATCCGATCTCGGAAGGCGACACGAAGAAGCGGAAGCGCAAGCCGCACATCGTCGCAGTGATCAACGAGATGTGCACCGGATGCGCGGGATCGCCTGCATGCGTGGATTATTGCCCCGTGGCTGAGTGCATGTTCTGGGTTCCGGACCCCGACCACGCGCCGTTTGGCCATATTCGAGTGGATCCCCTGCTGTGCATCGGGTGCAAACTTTGCACCAGCAAAGGCCCCGATGGCGCGTTCCTCGAAGGATGCCCTTGGGATGCGATCGATATGGTCCCGCTGGCGGAGTTTGAGGCGAAGTACGGGTCCATGCCGTACTAACAAATTCGCCGTACCAATATCTTCTCCTGAGCAACGCCCGGCAAAAAACAAGAAAAATTGGCACAATAAAAAAGGGCGACGCGGAAAAATCCGCGCCGCCCTTTTCTTCCTTAGCCCGCCGGAGCCTGCGACCCGGCACTAGGAGCCGGGCCGCAGATCCGAATCAGGCTAGAACGTGAACTGCGCCTTCAACTGGATCAGCCGTGGAGAAGAATCGCCGCCGAGGAACGAACCAAGAATGCTCGTCGGCGAGCCGATTGTGGTGAAAATCTGCCCGAAGGTCCCTGTGTGGGAAATGCTGAAATCGGGCGTTGCGAAGTTCGGATGGTTGAACACGTTGAAGAATTGGAGGCCAATTCCCAACTGTCCGCGTTCCCATCCGGGGATCTTCGTGTTCTTCATCACGCTGAAGTCCGTATTGAAGTAGCTGGGTCCGCGGTAGTTGTTGCGGAGGCCCGTCGTAAAGCCTGTCTCCGTCCCGTGCGGTATGAACTGTGAGAGATCTAAACACGGGGTTGTCCCGGCCGCCGCGGCCTTTCCGCAGCTGTCCGTGGGTCCGCCGAGGAACGTGGGAATGATAGCCGAGCCGTAATTGTTTCCCAGCAACTGAGCGCCGAGCCGGGAATCGATTACGGTGTACGGCAGGCCCGAGCGGCTGAAGACCGTACCCGAAACCTGCCATCCATCCACGAGCGGACCATAGCCGTGGCCTCTTAGAGCCGTGCGGACTGGGACTTGCCACACGTAGTTGGCACTGAAATAGTGGCGGACGTCGTAGTCAGCAGGGCCGTAGTTGCCGCGGATGTTATTCGGATCCTGTGGCGGGCTCAATGAAGAAACCGCACCAGTGGACCCGATCCCGAACGGAACGGCGGTCAAGCCGCCATTCGAGGCGATGTCAAATGCGTGGCTCCAAGTGTAGTTGGCCGAAAACTGACCCGTCGTCCAACGCGTGAACTTGTGGTTGAACGACACCACGAGGCCATTGTAGTTGGACACTCCGGCGTTCTGATACTGCGTCACCGTGCCGAAACGTGGATCGGGAGCGGTTAGCGGAAGGCTGCCGAAGTGAGTGCCCGGAGTTGCGGCTGCGTTGAAGCAAGGCTGATTCGGGTCTGTGGGATCGCAGAACGCGTTAATCGAAGCGTTCTGAATCAGGTCGTAGGTGCTGTGGTTTCCGACGTAGCTCACACTCACGGCCGTGTTGTTCCCGAAGCCCTGCTGCACTTCCAAGCTCCACTTCTGATACTGCGGCACTTTGCTGTGCAAGTCCGAGCTCGCAAGAACCGGGGGAACGAAAACGCCCGGCGGCAGCGAATTGGCGATCTGATTCAGGGTCAAACCCTGTTGGAAGCCGTTCAGAAACGCCTGATTATCTGCGGCTGCATCGGCATACACATTGCTCGCTTGCGTATCGGCGAGGTTGTTGTTGACAGTCGTGAAGGTGTTGATCAGCGGTGGATTGGCGGCAAATGCATCCACGAGGACGCCCGGGAAGGCATCGTAGAAGATACCAATGCCGCCACGGACGACCGTGTTGCGCGATGACCCGAACGGCTGCCAGGCAAAAGCAACCCGCGGGGCCCACAAGAGACTATCGAGTCCCGTCAGTGTGCGATGGAGGTTGAGTTCGAGGGCCTGACTGTAGGGAACGTTTGGATCATGGTTTGCGCTGAGGAACGGTGCGTTCAACCGTCCAATGCAATTGGTTTGGCATACGGGGTTCGAATCGTGATCCGCCCGCAAAGAAAGCGTGAGGGTCAGATTCGGCCGGACGCGCCACTGATCCTGCACGTAGCCACCCAGGGTGTAGATGGCAACTGGCTGGGAAATGGCCGTCGGGAAAGCTTGCGTGTACTGGTTCTCACCACCGCCGTTGAAAAAGTCGTTGAGAGAACCTTCCACGACTAACCCGCTCGTGGCCGTCCCGAAGTCGTGGTCGCCCACGTCGTTTCGGCGGAACTTGCCGCCGAAGCTGACGGCGTGGCTCCCAAAGGTCTTCGTGACATCGTCAGAAATCTGGTACTGCGTCACGTTGCGTCCCTGAGGGAATATGAAATCGCCGAGCCCAAACGAATTGCCACCCAGGTTTGAAAGCGACCCGTCGTTCAGGACCAACGTAGTGCGAAAGGCCGCCAGAGTGGCTGCGCGGTTCGCGTTGTCGAAGATGGCGCTATACCACGCACCGGAGAGGATGAACTGGTTCGTCATCGTCGGACTGAAGACGTGGTTCTCAACCAGCTGCCCCTGCCACTGCGGTTGATCGCTCTGAATGTTGAATAGCGGGCTGATTGGGTCCGTGCCGGATGCCTGGTGACCGTGATCGTACTCAACGCGGACGAAGGCCCGGTCGTTCGCCGAGAAGTTGTAGTCAGCGCGGCCCGTGAACTGCCATTCAGATGTCAGGTTTGTGGCACTCTTTTGAAACTGGTTGACGCAGTTGATGTCGGCGACCGCGACGTTGAAACACCCCAATGCGGTGGGGGTGCCGCTCACGCTTGTGCCGTTATACAGGTTGAACATGTTCTGATAAAACGGCACGGAAGCAGCGAGCCCGTTGGCGTTAAGGTTTGCAATCGTTGCGGTTTCGAATTCCTGCGTCGGGAGGAAAACAGTGAACGCCGTGGGAAGCACGACGCGCAGGCCTTCCGTGTTCACGTAGTAGAAGGCCTTGTCCTTCTTGATGGGTCCGCCGAAAGAGCCAGCCCACTGGTTGGCGTTGCTGAAAGGACGATCCGCTCCCCCTGCCTTCTGCAGCCAATCGTTGGCATTGAAGGCGCGTCCATTCCAATAGTAAATCGCGTTGCCATGGTAGTCGTTGCCGCCGCCCTTTGTGACGTAATTGACGCTCGCGCCGGCCAACCCGCCATACTGCGCGGTATATCCGTTTGCCACGACGGTGGCTTCTTGAACCTCATTCGAGCCAAGCAACAAGTTTGTGGCACCCGAGTTGTTCAGGTTCAGGAACGGATCGTTATCGTCCATTCCGTTCAGCGTGAACAGGTTGGACGTCGCGGAAACTCCAAAGCTCGAAAAGTTTCCAAGACCTCCCGCCGTATTCGCCACGCTACCCGGTGCAAGCTGCGCGATGTAAGTCAGGTCGTTCCCTGGGTTCGGAACCTGCGAGACTTGCTGCGAATTCAATGTCGTTGCGACGTTGCCGTCCTCCGATTGAATCAACGGAGCCTCTTCCGTCACGGTCACAGTGGTGTTCGAAGCCGCCACCTGTAACTGAACATTGACAGAGGCAACCTGCCCCACATTGACGTCAACGGGGCGCGAAACAGGCTGGAAGCTCGTCGCGGATGCCGTAATGATGTAACGGCCTGGTGGCAGCAGGAAGAAGCGATAGACGCCTTCCTTGTTGGACTGTGTGTCCTGGGTCGAGCCCTTCGCGCTGTCTTTGATAGTGACCTTGGCCTGCGGCACAACGCCGCCGGACTGATCGGTGATGACACCAGTGATGTCGCCGGTGGTCTGAGTCTGAGCGAAGAGCTGCGGAGCTGCAAACGATGCCGCGACCAACAGCGCCAGGCTCATGAAAAACCATCTTTTAAAGTTCATGGATTTCGCATCCTCCACGTAGATTACGATTTTTCGTACATTGTCCGCATTCAACACATGAACACGTTGCAAATCCCCACAGACGAAAGGGCACGGCGAATGCCAAAGTCAAAAAGAGCGGAAATTACGGGAAGGCAGAGACTTATCGCGCGAGGGAAAAATCCAATCACCGAATGATGGGAGAATGTTCGAATCGACATATATGACGATTCGGATGAGATGTTGCTCTGGTTCGCTCGTTTGCAGTTCGCCATGCATTTGTACGAATAATTGTAGGAAACTGCAAAATTCCATTTGCCGATCGAGAATGAGGTCACTCGATAGGCGCGGAAAATAATCTTGTAGTAATCTCACACTCGAGAAAGGAGCATCCCGTTGAAAGACAAAATGCAAATGGGCCACGGAATATTCCGCGCTGTGATTTTGTTGATGGCGATCGCGATTCCTATGGCCGCGCGCGCTCAGCAGGCGATGACCGCGCCGCCCGTCCTGTGGGTCGAACGAGAAATGGTGGCAAAGGGGAAAGCTCCGGCACACACCGAAGTTGTGCACAAGATTTTAGAGCAATACGAGTCGCACCACTTTGGCTTTCACGTGCTGGGAATATCGGCGATAGTTCCCGATCAGGACGAAGCGATGTTTCTGATCGGATTTGATTCCTTTGCAGCAATCGAGGACTACGAAAAATCGTTTGCGGCGCAACCGGCGGAAGTCCAGAAAAGTCTGCTGGACCTCGAATCGCAGGAAGACGCAATGCATGCGTCAAAACAAAATATGGTCGCCGTTTTCCGCCCCGACTTGAGCTACCGCGCGGATGCAAGTGTCATGGCGAAGGCGCGGCTACTGTTGGTGGATCAATTCACCGTGACGCTGGGGCACATGCCGGACTACGAGTCGGATGTGAAATTCTTGAAGGCCGCATCGGAAAGAGCAGGCGTGGATGAACACTACTTTGTTTACCAGACGATCGGGGGCGCGGAGTCGCAGACCGTGATTGTCCTGCGGCCTCTGCAATCGCTAGCTGAATTGGATAAGGCGAGCGAAACGGGCGAAAAGCTCCGGAATTCTCTCGACAAAGCAGGAAGAGAACGGCTGAGGAGGCTCTGGAAGGATTCGGTGCTGCAGGGAACGGGCCAGTCGGTGGATAGATTGTACGTGATACGCCCCGATCTGAGCCTCGTGTCGGATGGATTTGCAGCGCTCGATCCAAATTACTGGCGTCCGAAGAAGCCGTAGGATTTCAAATTGTTCATTTCATCACTCACAGGGGTACCTGTACCTTCGTCCAGTGGTGGACTCAGCACGCGAAAATAGCCGGACGCGGCGCCTTCCCTTGCCCTTGCTAGACTTTGTGCAGATAGGGAGGCGCTATGCCTGACCCCGCGATGTTCAAAAAGGTCTACCGGATTCTGAGCTGGACGAGCCTGGCGGGGCTGATTCTGACGATCCTCCTTGTGCTGGTGAAATCTCCGGCGCCGCAGGTGTCCTACGATCCGAAAGCGGCCGAGCGCGCGGAACAGAAATTCCAGGCGGCGGATCAAGCGAAGGCGGCCGGGCAACCGGCGCAAGTTCAACTCGACCGGTCCGAGCTGAATTCCTACCTCACTCAAAATCTCCAGATGGAAGGTCAATCGGCCGCGACGCGTCCGAATTCTGCGGGTTCGCCGCAGGCGGGGCAGACGGAAAACGTTTCGCCCGCTACTGATCCGACGTTGGGACTCGGTGGCAGCGACCAGCCGACGCTTGATCAGGTGCAGTCGTCCGTGAAAGACGTGAAAGTGGACATGGTCGGCGACGTCGTAAAGGCGTACGTGATTTTCGATTATCACGGGAAGGATATTTCGCTTGAACTCGACGGGCACCTGCGCGCGGAAAACGGCTACATGAGATTTGAACCGATCAGCGGAAAGGTCGGATCGATGCCGCTGCCGCAGTCCGCGCTGATTGCGGCGGTGGAGAAAATGATGGCGTCGCCGGAAAATCGAGAGAAGCTCCGATTGCCCGCCGACATCAGCGACATTCAAATTGTGAACGGCCAGGCCGTAATCACGTACAAGTGACGCGTCGAACGCTTAGATCTTTTCCGATCCAGTGAATCCCCTGCGTTGCAAGACTATGAAGAAGAACGTGCGCGGATGGCGCGCGAAGTGGCGAGCGCCTGCTGCGCGATTTGGGGCGAGATGCCGTCCACGCCACGCGCATAACGGTCCACATCAGGAATATCATCCGGACGCCCGATGATGTAGAGCGCGCGCAGAGCCTCCCAAAGCATGCTCTCGCTCGGCGCAAGTGAAAGCAGCGCCTGGCCGGATGAAACTGACGAGCCATTCGGAACGAGCCAGCGTTCGAGAGTTCCAGGAACGATGGCCCGCACTTCCCCGCTCCGCCCGGAAGTCTCGATGTGTGCCACGAGAGTGCCGGGATTGACGACGTCTCCGGGCTTGAGACGAACGGCAAGCTTGCCCTCGAAAGGCGACTCCATGATGAATGGCCGGAGCATCGCGAGGATTTGCGCGTGGCCGGAGTCGTCATTGAAGCGAACAAGCGAAAGCGCGGCGTTGCGGCGGACCATTGGCTGAGAGTCGGAGACGAGTTTTTGCAGCGCCTGGTGAAATTCCGGGGACGAGTTGTCCTGGCCCATCACCCACGCGTCGGTAAGGCGAATTTCGTCCACCGGGTCGCTGGCCATCTCCATAATCTGCGGGTACCAGCGGTGGACGGAGGGATCGCGCGCCTCGATGCGCGTTTCAATCTGCGTCAGGGCGTGCTGCATTTCGCGCGGATGCACGCGGTCGGCGAAGGCCTTTGCGAGCTGGGCGTCGGTCATCGGGCGGCCAAACCAAGTTGCATTCCAGAACAAAAACGGCATGAGCACGAAAAGAAGCGCGAGGATGAGGACGCCGTAGGTCCAGCGGCCGCCGAAGGATTTTGTCGCTTGAGTTTGCGCTTCCGCGTTCATGGGATAGACAGGATACAACATTCAAAGGGTCTGGGGAGAAAGCGGATCGGTCACGCAGGGGCGCCGATCGGGGTGTAGGCCACGTAGAGCAGCCAATAAATGATGACGCCGGTGATCGAGACGTAGAGCCAGAGTGGAAATGTCCAGCGGGCGATCGCCCGGTGGCGATCGAATTTTTCACGCAAGGCGCGAGTAAGCGTGATGAGGACGAGCGGGACGATCACAATCGCGAGAATCGTGTGGGAAGTCAGAAGAATGAAATAGACCGGGCGAATCCAGCCCTGGCCGCCGAACCGGATGATGCCTGCGTGGACATGGAAGTAAACGTAAAAAGAGAGGAATGCCATCGAGCAAAAAAATGCGGCCAGCATGCACGCCCTGTGCGGGCCCATCTTACCGCGACGAATGAAGGAGTATCCGAAGAGCAAAAAAACAGTGCAGGTTGCGTTGAGAGATGCGTTCAGCGCCGGAATGGACGAGAGCGGAAGGATTGACATGGGGTGTGAGGGCGGCGCTGCGGCTACTTCCCTTGCGACGCAGGCTGGGTCGCGGGAGCGGCGTCTTTCGCCGGAGATTTGCGGAACGAAGGCAGCAGGCCTGCCTGATGCAAGACGACAAGAAGCATAAGACCAAAAATGCCGCCCGCCATGAGGCAAATCGCGAGAAGCATGATGCCGTCGATGCCGCTCGTGAGCAGGCCGCTCCGAATTTCCCAAATGATGCCGCCGATGGAAAGAAGAATGAAAAATGCGCAGATGATGGCGAGGTCGATGCCTCTACTCCAGGGCGACATGCCTGCCTCCCTCCGTGGCACAACGATTCCGTGAGGCGACAATGCGGGTCATTGGTTGGATCGTGGGTTGGATCATGGGCTGAGCTTGTCGAAAATCATCAGCCCCAGCAGGAGCGGGATGTGCGCGACGGTCGCGTGCATCAGCCACTTCGCGCGGGTATTGGTGCGCGAACGGTCGGCCCAAAAAGATACCTGAAGCAAGATCATGCCGAGGACCAGCGCGCCAAAAAAATACCGGATGCCTGCCATGCCGATCACCGACGGAAGAAGACTCACCGGCACGAGCACGGCGGACGTGCTGATAATCAGCCGAAACGTCGCATCGCCCGAGCGGTCCACCACAGGCAGCATCCGAATTCCCGCGCGGGCGTAGTCTTCGCGGTACATCCAGGCAATCGACATGAAGTGCGGAAATTGCCAGAAAAAAAGTATCGCGAACAGAATCCAGCCGCCGAGTGAAACCGAACCGCGCGCGGCCGCCCAGCCGATGAGCGGCGGGAGCGCGCCGGGAAAAGCGCCGACGGCAGTGGCGAGCGTGGTGCGAGTCTTGAGCGGCGTGTACAGCCCGAGATAAAAGACGGAGGTCGCAAGGGCGAGCAGCGACGCGAGCCCGTTGACGGCAAGTGCGAGCCAGACGACTCCCACAACAATCAGGGCGACGCCGAATCGCAATACTTCCGGGGGCTGCAATTGGCCAAGCGGAAGAGGGCGCGAGGCGGTGCGGCGCATGACGGCGTCCATGTCGCGCTCGATATATTGATTGAGAGCGGCGGTGCCGGCGCCGACGAGCGAGGTGCCGAGAAGCGTGTGCAGCAAGAGAGCCCAATTGAGCGGGCCTCGCGAGCCGAGGTAAAAGCCGGCGATCGTAGTGATGACGACGAGAAAAGTGACGTCGGGCTTCGTGAGGACGACATAGGCCCACGGCTTCTCAAGAGCGATGGCCTCGGCGCGGAGCGTGCTCATGGCCTCACAGGCTCGCTTTCAGTGGTCGAAGATCTGACGGCGGATGATGCCACAGGCCGAATCAAACGGAAACAGGAAAGGGTGAGGAGCACGCTGACCGCAAGAACGAGAGCGCCGACGAGGACGTGCGCGACCGTCAGAACAACATAGGGCATGGTCGGCTGCGCTTCGTGGATTGCCTCGGCGACGGCCCAATAGGCGGCGATGCCGAGCAAAATCTGTGTTCCGAACGTAGCGTGGAGCAGGACGACGAGGCGGCGAACCTGCGCGATATGTCCGAACCGATTCTTCGCCACGCGAGCCGCCCAGATCACGAAAAACGTAACGGCGCATGCGCCCAGAATGTGAGGCAGGATGCCGAAAGCGCCGTGGCGGAATCCGGCGCCGAGAATCAGCTGTACGAAGATGACGCCCGTGGTCCAAAGCGTGAGTGCGCGGACATGCGGCGAGCCGGGATCGTCGAGCTGCACTACATGGCCACGAGTCCCCGGCGCCGTGTAGAAGGCCAAGGCCACGGTCATGATGAAAAATATTTGCGCGACGGTGGCGTGGATCGTTGCGATCAGCGGCGGATGGCCGAGGAGTACGCGGCCCGCGCCGAGAAGCGCCTGCACGATGACGAGCCCGAGCGCGGTCCAACCGAGGCGGCGAACGAAGCGCCTTGACTCAGAGCGCGCGAGCCAGATGGCGAGGATCGTCGTGAGCACGGCGACAACGCCAGCCACAACGCGGTGGGCGAATTCGTACCGAATTCCGCCGACCAGCGGCGGAATGATTTTTCCGTACGCGAGGGGCCAGTCGGGGACGGAGTCCGCGGCGTCGTTGCTCGTAACCAGGGCGCCGGCCATGAGAAGCACGACAGTGGAAACGGCTGTGGCGATGGCAAAGCGATGAACGGCAGAGTGGGCCTGTGTTGGAGCTTCAGACATTTCGAACGCGATTCCCTTCCCGCGGACCAGAAACTACTGAAGGACAACCTACAAGCAAGATCGGCCCACGGCGGGGATTTGCCCGCCGTGGCCAATCGTGCAAAAACAAATTCAGCGCAGAACAGGCGTAAGCCTGTCGCACTTTATTAGTCGCCCGAGGCGTTAGCCTTGAACGTGAAGCTGACCGGCTTCGACTCTTTCGCGCCGATCGTCACCGTTTGATCGACCGTGCCGAACTTTTCGTGCCAGGCCGTGATGGTGTAAGTCCCCGGCGGGAGGCCTTTCAGGTCGAACTTGCCGTCCTTGCTAGTGACAGCGTAGTAGGGATTCTTGAAAACGAAAATGTAGCTCTTCATCCAAGGATGAACGTTGCACTTCACGGGGATGGCGAGCTCGGCGCGTGCGAAACTTTCTTCGATGGGCGCAGCACCGGGAGGCTGCGACTGGTTCCAATCGCGGTTGTCCTTTGGCGTCGGATGAATGTTGTGAGTGGTCTGGTCGTCGTTCTTGACCTGGAGCTGCTGACCCGCCATCAAGGCCATGACGTGCGGGTCGTACATGCAACCCTTCTGGTCGAGGACCACCGCGGTCTTCGGCGTTTCGAAGGTGTAGTTGCCAAGGCCGTCCTTGACAAAGATCACGACATTCGCGAGCGCGCCCTTTTCACCTGTGACGACTTCGGGCGGAATCACGGGCGAGGTGTGCGATTTCTGGCAATACGGCTCGGCGCTCATGTTGATGGCTTTTGCGGGCGGAACCGTCCCGTCGAGAGTGACGGAGCCTGTGATGGAGCCGGCGGTGGCCGCGTCCACCGTCGCCAGCGGGGTAGCCGGCGCGGCGGGCTGCGAAGCAGTTTCGGAACTGGGTTTGCTACCGCCGCCACAACCGGAAATGGTCAGTGCCAGAACCGCTGCGAGGGCGAGATTCCAGAGTTTCGTCTTCATGTCGGGGTATTTCCTCCTTATCAGAACGGAATATCTTAACAAGTCTCAACGAGGTTGAGGCGCAAATCTTTTGAAAAAGCGCGCGACCGGGGCATTTTAATTTCCGCCGCCGGACTTTGCCCCGGCTTTTCCACCGGGAATGCTCGAAGACTTCCCAGGCGTGCGGCCCACGAGAGCGCCCTGCTCCTGCGGAGTCAGGGAGAACATGTAGCGCACGAGCAAGTCCGCATGATCGCCGTGATACTGCGCGAGCCCTGCGGGCAGCGGGCCAGAGAAAATCCAGCGATCGCCTTCGCGATGGAACAATCCCGAAGGCATCGCCGTGCCTGGAATAATTTTTGCGGGATCGGTGATCCACCGCTCGGTCCACGCAGGCTGCAAGCGCTCGCGTGCGAGCAGGAAATTGGGCGCGGATGCGACTTTGTCGTGCGCCGGGTTGCCGGTCATGTGGCACTTGAGGCAGGGCGCCGCGGGGCTGGTGAAAACACTGCGAGCCATCGCGCGCTCGGCTTCGTTAAGCGGCTCGACCTTCGGCGGAATGAACGGATCGGGCTGCGAGGACATCGCCTCGAAGAACAGGACGAGCGTGCGAATCTCGTCGTTCGAGAGATAGAACGTCGGCATACGAACTTGCAGATACTGCCGCACGCCGTTCCGGTTTGCGTCGGTAGTGCTGAGCGACGGATTTGCCAGGAACTGGCGCAGCCATTCCGGATTCACGCGCGCGCCTTCGGTGGTCAGGACTGGAGGCAGATTTGCGTGGTTCTCACCCTGGTACATCGGCAATGTTTGCAAAACGGATTGCTGTCCGACGTCAATCTGGTGGCATCCCGTGCAGCCGTACTTCGTAACGATCCACCAGCCGTCCTGAATGTAGCGGCGGCGGTCGGCCGGTTTGTACATGTATTCGGGCGGCAGCGTCGGATCGGTGCTGCCAAGAAGCATGGTCACCAGAGCCTCAACCTCGGCGTTCGACTGGAGATTCGGCTTGGGCATGCGAAGTGCGTCCATCGGATTCGCGTGATACTTGCCCTGATCGTAGACGCCGGGGTTGCGAAGCTTCTCTTCGAAGAACCCCTTCGGATCGAACCACGGCCCGCGTGGCGACGGCTTGCTGTTGGGAAGCACGCCGCGCTTGGCGTCTTCGGTCCAGAGCGCGAAGTCGAGGCGCTCGATCGGCTTGCTGCCTTCGTTCGTCAGCTCGGTGCCGATCCGGCCTTCGTCTTCGAGGCCGGAGATTTCGTGGCATCCGGCGCAGCCGTAGTGCCTGACGAGATCTTCGCCCACGTGCTTGAGCTTCGGATCGTCCATGTAAGGGGCCGCAGCGTACGTGGCGTCGGAGTGCTTCTGCGCGATCAGATAGCTCGCGATGTCGCGCGAGTCTTCAATCGAGAGGCGAAGGCTCGGCATAGTGGTCGGCTGCATGACGACGATTTCGTGGCCGTCGTTCGGGCAGCGCGAATGCTCGGCATCGAATACAAACGGCAAATTGTGCTTCGCATAGTCCTCGGGGCCGAGGTCGCGCTTTTCGTACGGGCAGTAGGGACGCGTGCGCTGGCGCGGATTGTGGACCCAGCGGACGATGTAATCGTAGTTTTCTTTTTCGCCGATGCGGCTCAGATTGCCGGCGAACGTGCCGCCCACCGCTTTGTCGCCTTCGCCGAGCGCGTGACACGCCAAGCACCCGCGCGTTTCAACCAGCTCCTTGCCATGCGCGGCGTTGCCCGCAGGCTGATGTTCGAGCGGCGGGCCGGTGAGCGAATCCTGCCAGATGAAGGCGGCGATCGAATGGACTTCTTCATCCGAAAGGCGGAACTGCGGCATCTTCGTAGTCGGCCGGAATTCGTTGGTGTGGCCGATCCAGTAAGGTATCCATTCCTTGCGAAGTTTCAGGCGCGCGTCTTTCAAGTTCGGGCCGAGCTTCTTGATTTCCTGCAACAAATTGTGGCTGCGCTGTTCGAGCGATTCTCGCTTGGCGTCGAGGCGGCTGATCTCGACGGTCAGGTTCGTGGCCTGCGCGTAGTAAGCGTTCGCCGTTGCGTTGTCGGGAGCCTGGTCGCCGAGTTTCTGGATGCGCGGGATATCGAGCTCGTCATCCGACTTTTGTTTCGCGAGCTGGAGGATTTGCTGGCGCGTGTTGACGAGCTGCTCGTCCTGATTATCGAACCCCTGGAAGCGATGGCAGCCGATGCAGCCGCGCTTGCGGAACAGTTCCTTGCCCTCGTTCAAAACGGGCGCGTGCTCGGTGACCATGTCTCCCGCGTGGCATTGCTGGCAGCCCGCGTCGTAATTCTCCGGGTAGTAAAGCGGCCAGAGCCAATGTTCGTAGCGGCCGTGACCGCGGCGGACGGAATCGATTGCGCGGCCGTTGCCGCCGTGGCAGGGGGAGCAGCCGAATGATTCGAGCGGGTGCCACTTCAACAAATCGAGATCCGGATGGCTTGTGAACGGGGCGTTCGTGCTCTTCGCGAGTCCGAGATCGCCCTTTGTGATCGTCATCAGCGCCGGAACGTAGATCGGGTTTGTGGCGACGTGGCAGGACTGGCAACGATCGACCAGACCCGCGCCTCCGAGATTGTTGATGGATGCGCCCGAAGGATTCACGTTGATCTGGAGAATCCGCTCGTCGAAATTCTGCATGCTGTGCTGAAGACCTTCCAGCGAAGCAGAGCTCAGGCCGGGGAGATGATCGGCGACGTATTTCCCGAGCTCGGCCTGCGCGTCTTTTGCGGGCCTGTCGATGTCGCCGCGCTTCCCGACCAGAGCGGCGCGCTGGGCCATGATGCTGGTGAAAGTGTCATTCAGCTCATCGGCCGTGAAAACCTTATTGGGCTCGATTTTCCCCCCGGCCACCGGCCAGTCCACTTTCCATGTGCTCTTGCGGCCTTCGTTCAGTTCCTTGAGGCGCTTGGCTTTTAGATCTTTGTCTTCGGCGGGAACGATTTCGTACTCGTAAACGAGGTGGCCGACTTTGCCTCGCGCGTCCTTGAAGGCATCGCCCAACGCGGCGCGCTGATCGTCGAGGAGAGCTATTTGCCTGGCGATTTCGTCGTCCTGGACTTTAGCCGACTTCTGAAGCTGGTCCACTTTTGCTTTTAGCGCTTTGTATTGCGAAGAGGAGTAGACGGCTTCTTCATCCTTTTTCTGCTGCGCGACTTTCCTTTCAAGATAGCCGGAGTAAGCCTTCGTGAAGCGGCTCTGATAGGAGCGCCAAGGCTCCAGGCCGTAGAATTCGACGTAGAACGACCACGCGACCGTGATCATGAGGAGAACCGAAGCGATCAAAAGCGGAAACGTGAACGACGAGCTTGTGATCGGATCGTCTTGCGGAGCGGGGGGCGGAAGATCAGGCACCCAAGACCTCCTCAGAAGTCTGCGAGGACGACGAAATGATCATGGCCGTCATATGCTGAACCACGGAGTCACCCAGACGTATTTGATCGTGAAGACGAGCCGCAGAAGCATTTTGATCGGCAGCGAGATCATCAAAATAATGAAGGTGTACATCGTGATGAGCTGGAGAAGGCTCATGCGCTTGTAAATCTTGCGGCTGAATTCGGTGCGCATGCAGAGCCAGTGGACGAAAAACGCCGCCACGACAAAAAATATTACGACCGGGAAGAATCCAAAAATCACGCGCGCCCAAATGGCGGCCGATTCCTTCGGCATGTGCGTTAACGCGGCGAACCACGAGCCGTCGATGCCGAAAACCTGATCCAGGTTGCGATTCACCGTGTATTCGACGCGCTCGGCGTCCCACGTCATACTTGGCCAGAACCACATCCATCCCGGGCCGCGGATGAACGTGCCGATCGAAATCATGCCGACCCAGAGAACGATGAAGCCGCCGAGAAAAGTCCAAATCGAGAAGCGCCGCTGCTTGTATGTGTAGTAGCCGTTGCCGAGAGGATTCGCGTCAATGTACGGCACGACCATCAGGCCGATAATGATGAGCGTCGGCATCACCACGCCCGCAATCCAGGGATCGAAATACACGAGCATTTCCTGCAAGCCAAGGAAGTACCACGGAGCCTTTGCAGGGTTCATGGTCACGTTCGGGTTCGACGGCTCTTCGAGCGGCGCGTTGAGCGTGAGCGACCAGACCATGAGCAAAACGGTGATGATGATGGCGACGAGGAATTCCATCCGCATCAGGTAAGGCCAGGTGTGAACTTCGCGCTCCCACTTGGGGTCCCAGGGCTGCGTCTTGCGATACTTTGTTTTCGCAGCGGCCGGATCGCTTTCGAGAACGGATATCAAGCGATCGTTCGCGACGGCCTGTCGCAGCGAATACCAGACGTAGAACGGGACCAAAAAGAGGAGCGCGACGATCGGCACGTTGTCGGGTGCCGACGCAATCTCCCACATCTGATGCCAGTCACCGCCCATTGTTCAATTCCTCGCGAGTCAGAGATCCCTCGGTCACCTTGTTCCCTCGGGATGAAAATTCTTGTGGGATTCTCAACCCTGAGTTCCCCCGCCGCTTGGCCGCAGGACGACCGGCCTCGGGCTTCTCTCTTCCTTGATTTCCGATTCGAGCATCACCGGAGCGGGGCCTGAGATTCCTCCGTCTTTTCGCACCCGCCAGAAATGGACGCCCATGAAAATGGCGACGATCAGCGGAATTGCGATGCAATGCCAGATGTACGCGCGCAGGAGCGCGTTCGCATCCACGATCGATCCGCCGAGAAGCGCAAATCGGACGTCGTTATACGGCGTCATGCCCAATTGCGGTCCAAGAGGGCCCTCATTGCCCAGAAGCGGAGTGGCACGCGCCATGTTCGTGCCGACCGTGACGGCCCAGAAACCGAGTTGATCGTCGGGCAACAGGTATCCGGTGAACGAAAGCAACATTGTAAGCACCATCAGGAGCACTCCGACGCACCAGTTGAATTCGCGCGGGCGCTTGTAGGAACCGGTCATGAAGACGCGGAACATGTGCAGCCACACGGCGATGATCATCAAGTGCGCGGCCCAGCGGTGCATGTTGCGGAGAAGCTTGCCGAACGGGACGTCATTTTCGAGATAAAGGATGTCGCGGAAGGCCTGCACCTTCGACGGGTGGTAATAGAACATCAGAAGCACGCCCGTAAAAGTGAGCACGATGAAAAGATAAAACGTGATGCCGCCCATGCCCCACGTGAAATTGTACTTCGTGGCGTCGCGATTCACCTTCGCAGGATGCAAATGGAAGAATACGTTGCTGAGAACGCTGAGCGCGCGGTTGCGCGGCTCTTCGTCGTGCTTGACGCGGAAAATCGAGCGGTACAACTGAGTTTTTTCCGGCTCTTTCAGCTCGGTGAGCTGCTGCTTGGCCTTCTCCTCGAGCGTCTTGCGGAGAGCGGCAGCAGAGTCCTTCGCTTTGTCGAGGACGCCGGTCCCTGGTTTGTTGCCGCCGTTCTCTTCCGCCATGGTTGACCCCTGGACCAAAACTTCCGTTGCTTTGAAGTACGGCTGGTTGCAGCTGCTTCTTCCCGCCGCGCAAGCTTACACGTTCAAAAATGCGCCGGGATCGTTGAAATGATTCACGCCGGCGCGCGGGTCGTCCACAAACAGCCGGCTGCTATCCACGATGATCTTCCCGGTCGGGTCGAGCTGAACGAAAGCACGGTCCATCGGGCGCGGCGCCGGCCCTTCGAAATTGACGCCCTCGCTGTCGTACCCGCTGCCGTGACACGGGCACTTGAATTTGTTCTCTGCCTGCTTCCATTCCGGAGTGCACCCGAGGTGAGTGCAGCGCGCGAAGATGACGAAAATGCGGTCCGGTTCGCGGACCACCCAGCAACGATTCGTCATCAGAAAACGCTGATCGATGCCCAGCGCGAAATCGGATGGAAAGCCGATGTCAAAGACGGTATTGGGTTCGTAAAGCGCGCGAGGAAAGAAAAAGCGCAGGAACATCAGGAAATTAACGCCGAGATAGCCCCAGATGCATGCCCAAACGATGCGACGGCGGCTGGTATTGATTGCTTTTGCGGCTGCTTTGGCATCCGGCGCCGCAGCAGGCGCAGCGGGTGATCCAGCGACTTTCCCTTCGGGCTGTTCTGGCATAGGGCCGGTTTGGTGCTGCGCTCAACTCCCCATATTACGGAAACTAAAATCCCAAAAAATCGAATAGAGTTTTATATGATGCCTCACTCTCCCTGTCAAGGGTCTCCTCGCTAGTGGGTTGACTTGGCGCGCCGAGGCATCGCTCTCCTTCTCGATCGGGTTCTCCTGGGCGGCTGTCGCCAGCCGCGGAGGATCCTCTGCCACGTCAAAGAATTTTCGAACTCACAGATGGGGGACGATTTCCGCTTGTCCGGGGCTTCCGTGCGAATCAGGCGAAGCATTTCGAGCGCGTCTTCACGCTTCTGATCAACCTGCCCGTGCGGCAGCCATTCGCGGAGGGCTTCGATTTCACCGGCCCGAAGGCCAGTCTCCGAGCCAAGCTGCAGGATTAGCGCATAACCGCGCTCTTTGTAAAATGTGGCTTTTGCAATCCGCTCGAGCTCCGTTCGCGTCGCTCGAGGGATGATCGAATCTCTCTCCGCAGCCGCTAAAGTCGCACGGATATTCACCATCGAATCGGTTACAGGCAGAAAATGATATTCCGCCGGACCATGGCCTACCGCCACTTCATCGTCGTCCTCAATCTCGCCATCTCGGTACGCTTCAAAAACCTTGCCGACGCCCCTCATTCCATACGCGGCAAGCTCCGCAGCACGCAGGGCTCCCATGCTGGCGCTGCCATATACGGGAATGCCCTGGCTCATGGCCCACAGGATCTCTTTGTGGACCACGGATCGAACTGACTCGAAGTAGCCGTCGATGATCCCGATTGCTTTCGGCTTCTTGCGCGTGACACGGAACACGTCGCCCTGAGAGGCCGGAGGGAGATAAATGGCATCCAGTTCCATCCGTGCTTCTTGCACCGGCAGCGTGGGTCCGACGAAAACGTAGATGCTCAACTGTGCGCCCTCCTGAATGCTCGTGCCCTCTGGCCGGGGACAAGGCTTGACACTTCCATTCCGGGGATGACCACGCGCGCTACCGGCAAACCGACCTCCGGCTGCGTCAAGTCCACGACGATGACGCGTTCGAATCCGGCATGCCTCACACATTCCAATTCCCACGCGACATCCTCATCGATAGATCTGGAACTCCCGCTTACGACGTCGCTGAATCTCCTCATCGTAGTGCTTGATTTAAGAAGTGTTTCCTCCTCTTTGAGATATTCCGCAATATGGCGGGGGTCGTAGTCGCTTTTTTGCAGGTCGTCTCGCGAACCCGTGATAAACGTCAAGCGGCTTTGGGCCGCTTCCGTCAGCGCGCGGTGCAGCGCGACGCCGCGATCCGGATGGCAACCGTAACCCAAGGCCGGATGCACCGAATGGACTCCCCAGGCCGTCCGAGGGAAAACCGAACACCGGAACGCCGGAATTCCGACTTCGCTGGGCACGACCCAGGCCGCGACAAACATTTTTGCGCGCTCGTATTTTTCCAAGATTTCCCGGCATGCTGGATCGTCAACCGAGTCCAAATCGAGGCGGGTCTTGGCCTGAGCTCGCCGACCAAGGAGGTCCCACAGCGCGGCTGCATCCCTCTCGACGACTTCACACAACCCGTGGCTGATTGCTTCGAGGATGTGATTCCCGGAAGCGAGTCCGTTCGAAGACCTGAAGAAACAGCCGGAGCCGCTGGGGAACGGCAAACAGAAATTCAAGTGGACCACTTCATAGGGCAGCCATATCGATTCGTTTTGGAGAATGTCGCGGCCCTCGGCCCACTGCAACTTGAGCCGCTTGTGAAAACGGCTATCTTTCGCGCGAGGGAGCTTCCTGATTTCAACCGTGCGTTCCTCATGGCGGAGCCGTTCGTAACTTGCAAGCCGCAGAGGGAGTTGAATTCGCTCTGCGTGGAACGCTTCGACGGACTCCATCAGCCCGGACGCCTTCGCTGCATCGAGGTCGGTCCCTTTCCCTTGCGAGACGCAATTCGTCCGGGAATTCGGCCGGACGACCATGACAACCGGAATACCGATTACGTCCAGGTTCGTTACGTTCGCGACCCGTGTGATTCCCATCCTGTCCATCAAGGGCCGGACGCGAGCTACCGTTTCCCGTGGCGGAATCATCCGGTGCGTACCACGATAAAAAGTTTTCGTGGCCAAAGTTGCAATTGCGGTAGGCGCGCTGTGAGAGGTCATGATCTGCCGGCTTCCGGGACGAAAAGACCCCGTATGCTACTTCCGTTCAAATTTCAAATACAGCCAATTATTGACAACTTCGATTCGCGCCGTGGATCGAACGGCGGCTTAATCTAGCGTCTCCTCGGGCGATTGTTGCGTCACGGAAAAATTTGTGTACATTGGCAGGAAGTTCGTTTATAAGCTAGCCATCCGCGCCAGCGGAGCATACTCATTCAGGAGAAACCTCAAAATGGCGAAGAAACTCAAGAAGACCAAGAAGATTTCGAACACCAAGACACTCGTCCGGTCCGGCGCTAAGTGGGTCGCGAGCTAATTGACTGCAAGGCGGCTTTTTCGAGGTACGTTGCCGGCGCCGTTTCACATCATGTAAACGACAAAAGGAGAATCTCCGCATGGCGAAGAAGCTCAAGAAGAGCAAGAAGATTTCGAACACCAAGACACTCGCCCGCTCCGCCAACAAGTACGTCTCGAGCTAATTAGCTTCGAGGCAGGTTTTTTCGCGGCGCATTGCCGCCGTTTCAATTCAAGTGGACGACAATCGTCCGGGGTCCGTCGAGCGCCAGCCGCTCTCGACATATTGCAGATGAAGTTTCTTCGGCTCATCCCACGTTTTCGCCTGGTTCCTTCGCAGTACTCGCCGCACCGTTTGAGCATTCGCAGCTCGCGAGTCCATCGATTTGGCGTGTTTGCTTTGGAATCGATCCCGAAAGGCCGAAAAGTGATCGAATACGCAGGCGAGCGGCTTACATGGACCGAAGCCGCCCGGCAAGTGCGGAGACGCGAGCGGCAAGGCGCTCCGATGAATGTCTATTTCGCACGTCTCAATCGCCGATGGATCATTGACGGTTCCGTCGGCGGCTCCGGGGCCCAGTTCATCAATCACAGTTGCGACGGGAATCTTGGCGCGCGGAAAATTCGCGGCCACCTTCTCTTTTTCAGCCGCCGGCGAATCCGCGCCGGCGAAGAGCTCAGCTTTGATTACCGCCTCAGCCGCGAGTCTCCCACCCTCGAGTGCCGGTGCGGCTCCCCCAAGTGCCGCGGGACCGTTAATCGCAAATAAGCGGGTGGCGCAAACCTCGCGGAGCAGTATCGATTCCTCTGCGTCTCAGTTGCTTCGTGGCGACCTTAGTTTTGCCTACGAAACGGCCGAAGTGACGCCGGAACGCATACCCGCGGAGCGGAGAACCAGATCGGCGAGCGCGCGAATCAGCAGCGGCGAATCATTCAAGGCGGGCATCATGTAAAAATCGCTGATGCCGGCGGCTTCGGCTTCCTTGCGCGCTTCGATATTGATTTCGTGCAGCGTCTCGATGTGCTCCGTGAGAAATGAAATCGGAATCACGAGCACGCGTTTCACTCCGCTGGCCGCCAAATTTGAAATCGTTTCCGTGAGCGATGGCGTCAGCCATTTTTGCGGCCCCACGCGACTCTGATAGCACAGCACGTGCGAATTCGACCAAGCGCCAAGTTCGAGAATCAGTTTCACGGTTTCGTCAATTTGTTTCGGATACGGGTCGCCCTTTTCGACAAGCGAAAGAGGCAGCCCGTGAGCGCTGAAGACGAGGTGCACGCCGGTGGGCAGCGAAATGCGATTGAGAACGCTGTTGACGCGCTCGACGATCCCGGCGATGTAATCCGGGTGATCGTAAAAATGGTCGATGAGATGAACCGGACTCTTCGAATTGAATTGCCGGTTCCATTCCTTAAGGCTGCTTCCGGTGGTCGCAAAAGAAAAGTGCGGATAAAGCGGCAGGAGCACGAGCTCGTCATAAGGAGCGCTCTCAAGCGCGGCGATGGCTTCGGCAGTGTCCGGGTGCCAGTAGCGCATCGCAACAATGGCGCGGGCCGGGATGTGCGGCCGCAGCGCCGCTTCAAGCGCTCTTCCCTGCTGTTCCGTGAGGCGCCGGATCGGCGAGCCGCCGCCGATTTCGGAATAGTGCTCGGCAACAACCTTCGAGCGGCGCGTGGAAATCAGCTTTGCCAACGGTTTGCGCGCGAGGAATGCGCCGGGAAAATTGATGATGTCCGGATCGCAGAAAAGATTGTAGAGAAACGGCTCGACCGCCGCCAGATTCTCCGGGCCGCCGAGTTGAAACAGAATGACAGCGATTTTTATCGACGCGGGCATGGGATCAATTCGACAGAAAGATAACGCCCCCGAGCGGCTTCGCGCTAGCCTTCGCGGATTTGCTGCTTGAGGCGCTCGATTTCTTCGTGCAAGCGGGAGACGCGGCGCGCAATCGTGACTTCGTAAACGAAGAAAACGGCCCAGACCACCATCCACGCTGCAAATAAATTTTCGAAGTTTTTCATTTCGAACCCTTTCTTGACGGCGACGAATCGCTTCTCGAATCAAAAGCGCGCGATTCCACTTCGTTTCGAAGCTCCTCGACTTCGTGACGCATCCGCTCGAGCCGGTAACGATCCACGAGCATCACCACCATCACCGCAAAAACCGAAAGCATGCAGAGAAGGAGAACTCGCGTCATTTGCGCGTCCACGCCCGATCCGGGCTCGCCGAAATAAACGGGCTTCGGGTGCTGCGTCGGGAAAAGACGATTCGACATATAGACGAGCGGAACATCGAGGAAAGCAAATATGCCGAATACGGCGGAAAGCGTCGCGCGGCGCTCGGGCTCTTCCAGCAGGCCTCGCATCAGCAGGAAAGAAATGTAGAGGAGCCAGAGAATGAACGTTGTGGTGAGCCGCGCGTCCCACGTCCACCATATGCCCCACACGGGGCGTGCCCAGAGCGGGCCCGTCACGAGGCCGATCGTGCAAATCGCGACGCCGATTTCCGCTGCGGCCACGCCGAGCCAGTCCCATTGCGGGCGCCGCGTGGTGAGATACGCAATGTTCGCGATGAAAACGATAAAGAACGCGGTGAAGGAAGCGCTCCAGCTCGGAACGTGAAAATAAAAAATGCGCTGCACTTCGTGCATCCGGCTTTCGTCCGGCGCGATATACAGCGCCGCATAGCCGGCAAAGCCGATCAGCGCGTAGCAAAATATGGCGGTGATGACGGATCGTTTCATACGCGCAGCCCTTTCACTCCTCCATCAAATAATCGCACAGAAGCCACGAAGCCGTCAGAAAGACTACGTCAAAGCCCGCGAGAAACGCGATCCATGTGGTGTCGAGCCGCGGGTCTTCCGAAAAAAGCGCGCTGGTGGCCTCGACGGATGCTATGAGCAATGGCGAAAGAATCGGAAGAAGCAGGAGCGGCAAAAGCAGCTCTCGCATCCGTGCGTGAGCTGAGATGGCCGAAAAAACGGTTCCGGTGACGACGATGCCGATTGAGCCCAGCGCGAGGACGATTGCGAGGCGCCCCACGATTCCGGAAAGCGAAATGTTGCAGAGCACGCTGAAAATCGGCACGAGAATCAATTCCGCAATCGCGAGAAAGACAAAATTGGCGAGCATTTTGCCGAGCAGAATGGCGAAGCCTGAAATCGGCGCCATGCGCAGAGCGTCGAGCGTGTCGTTCGATTGCTCGCGGGCGAACGACGGATTCAGCATGAGCGAACCGGCGAACAGAAACGCGATCCAGAGCAGTCCCGGGCCAAAGCGGCGCGATTCGGCGGCCGTGGGTTCAAATGCGTAGCTGAAGAGGACGACTACGACGAGAGCGAAAGTGATCGTCGCGCTCAGAAGTTCGCGCGTACGAAATTCGAGGCGAAGTTCTTTTGCAAGCAAAATGGCGGCGGCACGCGTGGTACTCATTCAAGTCTCCGCGCGCAGGGCGGCGAGGAGCGGCCTTGGATCGCCGTCCGCTCCGCTATCGTGTTCGACGCGCCCGCCGGTGAGCGAAACAGCGCGCGTCGCAAGGTCGAGCGATTCATTGCGTGCGTGCGTGCTCATCAAAACGGTGCAGCCATCATCGCGAAGATGCGCGAGCGTTTCTCCGAACCACGCGAGACCCTGGCGGTCGAGTCCCGCGGCGGGTTCGTCGAGAAGTAACAAACGCGGGCCATGCAGCAAAGCGCGGGCAATCGCGAGGCGCTGGCGCATCCCGCGAGAAAACGTGCGCACGATATTTCCCGCGCGCGTCGAGAGGCCGCAGGATTCGAGCGCGGACGCGACGCGGCGTGCGACATCGTCGAGGCCGTAAAGCTGCGCGAAGAGCGTGAGATTTTCCGCGGCGGTCAATTCGTCGTAGAGAAGTGTCGAATGGCCGACCATGCCGACGAACCGCTTGCTATTTTCGTTGGAAGCGGGCGCTGCGCCCGAAAAATGAACGGCGCCCGAAGTGGGACTCATCAGAAGCGCCGCAATGCGAAGGAGGGTGGTTTTCCCGGCCCCATTCGGTCCAAGGAGCGCGACAAATTCACCGCCGCTGATTTCGAGAGTAATTCCGCGCAACGCCACGAGGGAGCCGAAGCGCTTCTCGACGGAATCAAAACGGATGCCGAAGTTCGAAGTGACGTGCGGCGGGGTCAACTTATTCAAGGGGGATTCGCTCAACCTCGAACCAGATCGCGCAGGACTTTTTCCATGCGCTGGCGCTCGCGGGCGTAGTCGTTTTCGCTGATCGTGCCGGCCTGGCGCCGCAACTCGAGGCGGAAGAGATTGTCTTTCAACTCATCGAGGCTGCCTCGGACTTCGCGGTCCACATCCGCGACTGCGGCGGACGCCGGCGCAGCGGAGACTCCACGCGCGGGACGCGGCGCCGGAGCCGCACTGGCCGGTACGCTGATCCCATTCCCAGCGCCTATAACCTGCGGGCGGCGCCAGAGGAAAACAAATCCGAGCGCGAACAGCGCAACAAATCCGGCCACGAGAATCCATTTCAGGCTGTCGAGCCGCGCCGGC